>QKDT01000298.1 GCA_003251995.1 Desulfovibrio desulfuricans | reverse complement strand
CCGCAGGTTTCTGGCCCGTGTCGGGAAACAGCAGCGTTGTGTTGCCCCCTGGGCTCCATTTTGAAAAAGTCAGTACAGGCATGGAAAATCCTTGGTTCTCAAGAAAGTATGCCTCAGCCACGGCGGGCTGTCCAGCGCTGGCGGGGAGAGTTGGCGCTGCTGTTTTTGAGGATAATCGGAAATGATCGGGAATGCGATGTAACTGAACTGTGATGCAAAAGCGAAAGAGTGTTTCCTATTTACAACTTGCGATTTTTCTTAAACGCGGGTATGTGAAAGGCAGTTGCCGTCTCCAAGGCCAATGGCTGTGAGTGAGCCGGTAACGTGGCGGGCACACCGCGATTTACTGTTGTTGACGGTAATCGACGACACTAACAACGTTTGGGAGGCAGTATGAAATCGTTTCGTCTTCTTGCTCTTGCGGCCGCTCTTGTTCTGAGCTACGCCGTGGCCGCTGCGGCCGCTCCGGCTTGCAACAAGAAAATTGAAAGCTTCGACTTCGTCGTGGACTATTCCGGTTCCATGATGATGAAGAACGACAAGCTCAAGCAGGACAAGATTGTTGTGGCCAAAAATGTGCTCACGCGCGTTAACGCCGCAATCCCCGCCCTGAGCTACAACGGTGGCTTGCACACCCTTTCGCCCAACGGCGCCATCATCGCCCAGGGCCCCTGGGATCGCGCCGCCATGGCTGCTGGCATCAAAAAGCTGCGTGGCGACTTCCAGATTTTTGGCCGCATGACCAGCATGGGCAACGGCCTGCAGGCGTATGAACCCTTCATCTCCAGCATGAAGCGCGACGCCGCCCTGATCCTCGTGACCGACGGCGACAACAACCGTGGTACCGACCTCGTGCAGGTTGTGAGCCAGATGTATGCCAGCCAGCGTAACCTGGTTGTGCATGTGATCTCTTTGGCCGACACCCCCAACGGTGAAAAGACCGTCAAGCAGATCGCCGCTCTGAACCCCAGCACCGTTGTGGTGCGTGGTGAAGAACTCGCCACCAGCGACGCCGCTGTTGAACGCTTTGTTCTTTCCGTGTTCTGCAAGGACGAAGACGTCATCGTTCTGCGCGGCGTACACTTTGCCTTCAATTCCTATGCTCTTGACGGCAAGGCCATGGGCATCCTGAACGAAGCCGCCACCCTGATCAAGAACAACCCCAACAAGCGCGTTGTTCTCTCCGGCTGGACCGACTACGTGGGTTCCGATGCCTACAACATGAAGCTTTCGCAGGAACGCGCCAGCTCCGTGAAGAACTACCTCGTGAAGCAGGGCATTCCCGCCAGCCGCATGACCGCCATCGGTCGCGGCAAGTCCTTCAAGTATGACAACAAGACCGACGAAGGTCGCGCCATGAACCGGCGCACCGAAGTGTCCTTCGAGTAATCTCGGGACATCTCCGCGTCTGTTGAATTAAAGCAAAGCCGGGTGGTCTATGCCACCCGGCTTTTTATGAGGTGCATGCTACATGCGTAAGATTCTGGCACTTATTCTCGTGTTGGGGTTGACTACTGGCGGTTGTGCCTGGTTTGGCGGCTCTTCTTCTGAGGAAGTAAAGCCCGCCCCACCGCAAGAGCAAGCCGCTGCCTCTGAACCGGCTCCGGCCCCAGTAGCACCCACAAAGGATGCTAAGGGCAAAAAGGCCAAGGCCAAGGCCGCAAAAGCGGCTGAAGTAAAGCCCGCCGCCTCTAAAAAGGTAGCGAAGACGGAAGCCCAGATCGCCGCCGAGCTTACCATGGTTGGTCACAAACTGGCTGCCCAGGCCTCCCGCACTGTGATGCCTTCCAAGGCTTCCAAAGAAGTGCGCCAGGTTGGCAAGGACTATGTGGCAAGCTATGTTGACGTGGATGCCTCAAACGTAACCACGGAACTGCGCCCAAGCCCCACTGGTCAGTATGTTGGTTTTGTCAGGTATCAGGAAAAAGTGATGGAATGCCGTGGCAAAACCCGACATGAAGCGACAACCACCGCCTCTTGCGACCAGGTAAAAGCGCGTAACATTAATGAACTGATTCGTTACGACGGTTCTGCCTGGCAGTATTAAAAGTATATGTAACGCCGCTCTGGCTGCACGCTGTAGTATACTGCGTTCTGCCGGAGCGGATGTTCCACGCCTGATATGTTTGTGCGTGAAGAAATTTCAGCGAGGCTTCGGCCTCGCTTTTTTTATGTCGCCCCGGCTTTCAGTGTCTCCTTGTTGGAAGGTGTCGCACCAGGCCGGAGGATATGTGTTAGTGGAAAAGCGGAAATTTTGTCTTGAAGTTGTCCTGGCGGCAATGCGCGGGCATGCGGCAGTGAGGCGCGGCACAGGAATTTTAAGAATATGCGTATGTGATTGGCAAATGGCTGGAATTCGCAAAATCCCTGCTGGATCGTTGCGGTGTCAATCGAGGACGGCATCTTAAAATTTTAGGCTGGTTTTGTTTGGCAGCATGACTCAGGCAGTGGCAAAGCAGCGGCGGAGAGTGGAGAACGGGCAGGGCGTCACTGTAGACTCCAGTATAAAATACTGCCAGTCGCTGGGGAAGGATTCATTTTATCGAAGCGTACACTATTGGGCTGTGCGTTAAGCTCCATCGCCATTCAAAAGTCCTTCTGGCAAATGTTCACGTATCCAGCGTGCGCATTGCGTCGGGTTTTTTCCTTCGGCGGGGCAGCGCAGTGTGGCATAATAGGTGTAGAGCGCCTGGCGTTCATTAAAGATATCTTCCAGTTTTTCACCGGGGTTCATGGCGATGCCACGCTCCGGGTTGCGGGCAATCCGCTCTTCGATCAAGCGAAAGGGGACATCAATATAGATAACCGGGCCCATGGCAGCCAGATGTTTCATGGCGGCATCACGGTAGATGACGCTCCCACCGGTGGCGATGACCGTTCTGTTGGCCTTGATGGCGCAAATAACTTTGCCTTCGGTATCAAGAAAAGCGGCCTTGCCCAAGGTGTCGGTAATGTCCTGCAAGCGGGCGCCGTAGGCTGCTTCGATCAGATGGTCGCTGTCAACAAATGCCCATCCCAAATCTTGCGCGAGAGCTGACCCAACAGTGGATTTCCCTGCTCCTGCCATGCCAATAAGGGTGATGCAGGGGGCTGGCGCTGAGGGGGCTGCTGTCAAATCCGGCTTGCTGGACATGCGGACTCCTGATTGCTTGAAATGAAAGCCATATCATCACGCTGATTGTGCGTGACCATAGGATATTCTTGAACTTGATCGTGTAAAAGGAATGTGCCTAAGCCTTAGCGGCCTGTCAACGGTGCGCTCGGACCATTGCCGCCATGGCGGGTATGCGTGCTGCATCGACCCCGTGCCTTGATGTGTGTGGGTTGAGCACGGGGATTGCATGCTTGGGCATTGTTAACCAAAGCAGGATGTTTTTGCTGCGTGCAGTTGATTGAAATTTTCTGATTTTAGCCTGCTTATTTTCACAACATGGTGTAATTTTACAGAAAAAATTTAAACTAAGGTGTATGGCTTGTTGATTCAAGTCGGTTATTCGTTTGAGCTGGGCTAAAGTTTTTGCCTACTATGGTCGATAAGCGCAGTAGAGGTGAGTTTTATGTGCAAGTCAGTTGGTGTGCTATTGCTTGCTTTTTTGGCGTTTTGCGCATGCCGTGTTTCTGTTGCGGCTGCCGTTGAAGTTGTGCCTCTGCCGCCGCAGGTTCCCTCGCGTACTCCGTCGGGGGCGCTCAATATTACCGATGTGTGGTTGCACAACGGTGGCGGGCGATTGTATTGGAACACGCTGGTGACCCCGCGGCAGATTGCGCTGGATGGGGCACGTTTTGTTGATCCCGCGTCGGTGCCTGAACTCCCCTTGACCCCGCCAGCAGTGAAAAAAGCGCCTGTGCGCCACGCAAAACGCAAGGCCAAGGCCGCGGCAGCCCCGCAGACCGTGCCAACCCCCGCACCCAAAGGGGTGGGCAAGACAAGCCTTCAGCCGCCAGTAAGCCAGGGCAGCGCTATTCCGCCCCTTGGCAGTTCCCCTGCCGCCCAGGCCAAACCCGTTGCCCCTGCCGCAAGCCCGGCAAAAAATGGTAGCTCGGTGCCTGTTCCCAACACGGGCGCACTGCCATACTCATCTGTGGCACCAGCGCCGGTGGGCGATATTGGTGCCACCAGCAGCCCGGCGGGCACGGGGGCTAGATCCGCAGCACCGGCTCCATCTGCTTTTTCTGCCGAGGATGTGTTGCCCCGGGCCAACGCTCGCCCCTAAGGGCTGAACTGGCAAGGGGGGTGCAGGTCTTCTCTAATGGGGGCCTTAATGTTTTTTAAGATCCTTTTGCACGTTTGCGCATAAAATTTTGTCGATATTTGAGACTGCTGCGCCGCACCGAAAAATTATTTTGTGTGCGGCGCGTTTTCGCTTGCGGCAAAATGTCAACACGGGCATGATAGTCGCGCGTCGTTTAGGGAATCTGGCGCTTGACGGAGTCCTTGCTGGCGTGTATGTAGCTTGTTCCATATATTTTAACGCCAGGGCAATGCTGCCCCCCGCGCTTAAAAGCCGGAGG
>QKDT01000130.1 GCA_003251995.1 Desulfovibrio desulfuricans | reverse complement strand
GCGTTCTGTCTGCCATGAACGAATGCCGCACCCATGCAGACGCCCTTGAGCGCCTGGTGGAAGACAGCCTGTGGCCCCTGCCCAAGTACGCTGAACTGCTTTGGGCTCACTAGGTCGTTAAGAAATAGTTGGAGGCAGGGGGTCTCATCCCGGGGGGGAAGATGGTCCCCTTGCCTTCGGCCCCTGCGGTTTTTAATCGCAGGGAGCCACAGGCCTCGCCGTTCGCCGCAACGGACGGCGAAGGCCAGTGGTCATTAAGCGGAGAGTCTGGCGGCTCTCCGCTTTTTTAGTGGTTTGCTACTACCGCCGCACATATGATTCGCGGAAGGAGCGCCCCTCCGTGTTTACTTTTGGCTTGAATCAGAATAAATACTTATTTGTGATACTGCCAAGATAATTATGGGCAGCCTGCCTCGGCCCCCCCGTATGATAAGGAGTATATATGGCTGCAACACTGCGCTTTACAAAAATGCAGGGCATCGGCAACGACTATGTCTATGTTAACGGCTTTGAAGAACGTGTTGAAAACCCCAACGACCTTGCCCGACAGAACAGTGATCGTCATTTTGGTGTAGGCTCTGACGGTCTTGTACTGATTCTTCCTTCCGGCACCTCGGTTGTGCGCATGCGCATGTTTAATTCTGATGGTTCCGAAGCTGAAATGTGCGGCAATGCTATCCGTTGCGTGGGCAAATATGTTCACGAACACGGCATTATTTCCAAAGATGTTATCCGCGTTGAAACCCGCGCCGGCGAAAAAATTGTTCGTCTTCTGTTTGAAGGTGGCGAAGTATGCGGCGCTACGGTTGATATGGGTGAACCCACGCTGACCCCGGCCAATATTCCTGTGCTGGTCGAGGGAGACGCTACCGCCCAGCGCTTTGTGGCCCGCCCGGTCGAAGTTGACGGCGCAGGATACGACATCACTGCTGTTTCCATGGGCAACCCGCATGCGATTGTTTTCATGAAAGGCATAGACGACCTTGATTTGCCAAAAATCGGCCCCAGCTTTGAGCACCACAGGTTGTTTCCGCAGCGCACCAACACCGAATTTGTGGAAGTTATTTCTTCCACCAAGGTAAGAATGCGCGTGTGGGAGCGCGGCGCGGGAGAAACCCTGGCCTGCGGCACTGGCGCGTGCGCCGTGGCTGTGGCCTGCGTGCTCAACAACCTTACCGGGCGCGAAATTGACGTGGAGCTGAAAGGTGGCACCCTGCACATCCACTGGGACGAAATTTCCAACCATGTCTATATGACTGGCGGAGCCGTCACCGTTTTCACCGGCATTTACCATATCTGATTCAGAGGAATGTGATGACCAGCGTAAACAGCAATTTTCTCAAGCTGCAAAGCAACTATCTTTTTGCGGAAATAGCCCGCAAGGTCGCTTCCTTCAAGGAGGCCAATCCCTCTAAGCGCGTCATCAGCCTTGGCATTGGCGACGTGACCCGCCCCCTTGTGCCTGCGGTTATCGCAGCCCTGCACAAAGCTGCGGACGACATGGGCGACGCCGCCACGTTTCACGGTTACGGCCCGGAACAAGGCTACGCCTTTTTGCGCGAAATCATTGCCGAACACGACTACAAGGCACGTGGCGTTGACCTGAGCCCCGATGAAGTGTTTGTGAGCGATGGCGCCAAGTCTGATGTGGGCAATTTTCAGGAGCTTTTTGCAGCAGACAGCATTGTGGCTGTAACTGACCCTGTCTACCCCGTCTATGTGGATTCCAATGCCATGGCGGGCCGCTCCGGCGAATTTGACGGCAAGCAGTGGAACAAACTCGTGTACCTGCCCTGCCTTAAGGAAAATGACTTTGTGCCGGAATTTCCCAAAACCCGGCCCGACATCATCTATCTGTGCTACCCCAACAACCCCACGGGCACCGTGCTTTCGCGTCAGGCCCTTCAGGGCTGGGTAGACTATGCCCGCCGCGAAGGCTGCGTCATTCTGTATGATTCCGCCTACGAGGCGTACATCACCGATGATTCCGTCCCCCACAGCATCTACGAGCTTGAGGGCGCGCAGGAAGTAGCCGTGGAATTCCGCAGTTTTTCCAAAACCGCGGGCTTCACTGGTCTGCGCTGCGCATACACGGTTGTGCCCAAGGCGCTTCAGATCAGCGACGGCAAGGGCGGCAAAATTGCCCTTAACGGCCTTTGGAACCGCCGCCAATGCACCAAGTACAACGGCTGCCCCTACATTGTGCAGCGCGCTGCCGCAGCCACTTACAGCCCCGAAGGCCGTGAACAGGTCATGGATGTGATTCGCGGGTATCAGAGCAATGCAGAAAAGCTGCGCACTGCCGTGACCGCCATGGGGCTTTCCGTTTACGGTGGCGTTAACGCCCCCTACATTTGGGTAAGCGTACCGGACGGCATGACCTCGTGGGGCTTCTTTGACCACGTGCTGGACAGCACCGCCCTTGTATGTACGCCTGGCGCAGGTTTTGGCGCTTCTGGCGAGGGCTATGTGCGCCTGACAGCCTTTGGCTCCCCCGCTGATACGGAAGAAGCCATCAAGCGCCTTGCTTCCCTGAGCTAAAAAGACGGGGAACACGCTTAAAGCGTCCTTAAATACTACATGGTGGCCCGCTGACTTTGACGTAGCGTAATCCAGAGTGCCACACAGTTCTGATGATAACAAAGAGGCCGTTTCATGGGATAATGAACTATCCCCATGAACCGGCCTCTTTTAAATCTGAGCAAAAATTCCGGTGGCAGGTATTACTGATTCATCAATCCGTTGCGCACCTTCACGTTGGATTCGCTCATATTAAATTTTTTTACCAAATCGCTGTCGTCAAAAAAGACCACGAGTTCCTTCTTTTTACCGCTTGAGCTGGCGGCAAATATACTTACAACAGGAATAAAACATGTTGCATCCGCACTGATGTTAGACAGTTCATATTTCCATATTTCCTGTCCACTGTCTGTGTAGGTGGTATTAAGGGGTGAGCCAAACATGTTCTTTACCTCAGCCTTGGTTGTTACGCCGGGCTTAATCTTTTCACCAACAGAAGATTCCGTTTCCTTTCTTAAGCTGTCGTTTCCTGCAGTGGCGCATGCCCCTATTAAGCCACTCAAGCACAACAAAACACACAGCAAACACAATCTAGAAACCCTTTTGATGTCCATCTTAACTCCAGTTATACTGTTTTGTTTTATCTAACTATCAAAAAGTATTCGCTCATTTTTTCAACAAAAAACATTTTAATTGTAGCACAAACATACATAAACACATACATAAAGAGCCTTTTTCGCAAATGTAACATTTACAATACCGATAATTATCTTGCCCAAGGGGTTGTGACAATTCTGCCATAAAACTTGCGCAATCCTCATGAAATAAGCCTTTATGTGGAGCATGCCTGAAACCAATTTGAGGACGCCACAAGAGAAATTTATATAACATATTGAATTAATAACTATTTTATAGATACAGCCCAATTGATCGGATACCATATACTTTATGATAACACTACACAACGCACCACTCTACTGTGAATTATCCAAGGAACACATTTTATAATATCTATCTATCGCCTAAACATGATTTTTACCCCGCTTTAGCGACTTCCTTCCCCTGCAAAAATCGTTTTTGATGGCTTTTACTCAGTAAATTGCTATGAATTTTCAATAATATTTGTAGTTAAAGATATTACAATCATTCTTATGATAATTTTGTACAGATAATATTCAAAAGCTCTACACACAGCACAGAGTCCATATAAACTTATATAATACTAGCATGTTGCGATACAGCCAGACAGTCTCATTGCCCGGCTCGGCACCTACAACGCTGCAGTTGGCCCAATGCAACAATATCTGAACAATACGAAAATCAAGATGGCAGCATATGATCCCCGCAGCTATATTTTGGAGATCCAGTTTGCAAATATTCCTGAAAGGAGGGATTTTCTGTACTAAGGGGGGATACTGCCGGCATTGAAGCCGGTGCATTAATGAAAAATCAAACAGCGCAAAGACAGAATAAAATCTACGCCAATATTATGCTCCATTAAGCGGGCAAAACAAAAAAGTCCGTTTCAAGGGGATGTAGACCACATCCCCTTGAAACGGACTTTTTGCTTTATAAAAAATATGGCGGATAGGCTGGTATTAAAAATCTTTTCCGAACTGCTCGGCCTTTTCAAGCGCGCCCGTTTTCAGGATAGCGCCTTTTTCATGCACGGCGGGTACGGTTAAATGCCCCGCATCATTCCAGCCCTGGTAGTGCAAAATGGCTTCAAAAGACAGAACAAGGCCATCAAATGCATGCGCGTCTTCGGGTTCTGCCGCACAGGCGAGCAAAGCGCTCTCCTTGATTTTAAGCGGACGCTGCACATTAGAAGAGGTATAAGCGTACAACCTGTCGATTGCCGCTTTTAGTTGCGAAGAAAAACTAAACCAATACACAGGGGTGGCAAAAACCAGCGAGTCTGCCTGCTCTAACAGGGGTTCCAGCTCAGTAAACGAGTCGGTGAACGAGCATGCCTGCCCCTTGCTCCAGCACGTATCACACGCTTT
>QKDT01000012.1 GCA_003251995.1 Desulfovibrio desulfuricans | reverse complement strand
GACGATTCGAATATTCAGGAGCATAACACAAAGCAACAAATTTGAAACACAATTAACATCAACTTTTAACATGCCCGGAGCCGCCATGTTGCCAGCAGAACGCCGCAGAGAGATGGCCCGCCTCATAAAAAACAGGGGCGCGGTCAATACACGCGAACTTGCCGAAGCGCTGGGCATCTCCACCATGACGGTACGTCGCGACCTCAAGGTGCTTGAAGAGCGCAATCAGCTTGAGCTCACCTGGGGCGGGGCTGTCCCCCTGAGATTTGAAGCCAACGATATCCCCCGCGCCCGCAAGGCCGTTTCCATGCTTGAGGCCAAGCAGGCCATAGCCCGCGCCGCCAGCCTGCATATCAAGAATGAAGACTTCATCGCGCTGGATGCCGGCACCACCAGCCTTGAGCTGGCCCGCCTGCTGCCCACCCTGCCCCTCACCCGTCTTGGGGTGGTTACACCCGACCTTGAAATCGCCCTGCTCCTTTCAGGCTGCGACCATATTTCCGTTTTTCTCTCTGGCGGGCGCATCGACCCCGTCAGCCGCGCCTGCAACGACAGCGATGCCGTGGCCTACCTGCGCGGGCTGCGCCTCACCCTGGCCTTTGTGGGCACAAACGTGTGGGACGCGCACCACGGCGTCACCACCAGCACCTCCGCCAAGATGCACTACAAGCGGCAGCTCATGGACAGCGCCGACAAAACCATCTTGCTTGCCGATGCGTCCAAATACGCCAAGTTCAGCCCATGGCTGGTGGCGGGGGTAGAGCGTTTTGACCATATCATCACCGACAGCAGCCTGCCTGCCGAGGCCCGCGCTGCCCTGGAAGCTGCGCCCGCGCATCTGACCTTCGCCTCATAACCATTTCTGAAAAAGGTTTGTCATGGATATTGCCGTTATTGCCGACGATTTCACGGGTGCCAACGCCAACGGTGCCCTGCTCACCGCCAAGGGATTTTCCAGCGCCACATGCCTTGGCCTGGATCACTGGAGCGCGGCGGCCTTCTCTGCCTACACTGCGGTTTCCCTCAACGCAGAAAGCCGCCTGTTGCCCCGGGAAAAGGCCTGGCAGGTCGTTTATGATGCCGTGAGCATGTTTTGCAAAGAGCAACCGGCGCTTGTTTCCAAGCGGGTGGATTCCACCTTGCGCGGCAATGTGGGGGCAGAGATGGAAGCCGCCGTCAAGGCCATGGACGATGCTTACGGGCATCAGCAATCACTGGCGGTGCTTGTGCCGTCCTACCCCTCCTCGGGTCGTATCTGCGTTGGCGGTTACCAGATCGTGCATGGCGTGCCGCTGGAGCGCTCGCCCATTGCCAAGGATGCCGCAACCCCGGTCAACAACACCTCTGTGCTTAAGATCGTGGCAGAGCAGAGCGCCATTGCCTGCGGATTTGTCCCCCTCGACAAAATTCTTGCCGGGCCAGCCGCCGTGCGTCAGGCCATTGAGGATCTCAAGGCGCAGGGCTGCCGCGCCGTGGTATGCGACGCAGTGGCGGACGAAGACATCACCACCATTGCCCAGGCCCTCGCCAACGCGCCCTATCCGCTGATCGCCCTTGATCCCGGCCCGTTTACGGCAGAGCTTGCCGCCGTGCGCGTAAAGGCCCCGCGCGCGCAGTTTGAAAACCGCGTTTTTCTTGCCGTGGGCAGCACCAGCGAACTGACCCGCACCCAGCTTGAGGCTCTGCGCCTGGCGCATCCCTGCCACCTGATAACAATGGATGTCCGCAAAATTCTGGCAAGTGAAGCCGAACGCCAGCAGGAATGCGAGCGCGTGCTCAAGGCCGTGTGCGCAGCGAGCAAAGAAGCCACGGTTCTTGGCGTGTGTACGGCTGGCAGCAGGGAAGATGTTTTTTCCATGGAAGAAATGTCGAGCAGGCTTGGCATCCTGCCCTGCGAAATTTCACAGCGCATCAATACCGCGCTTGCTACGGTGGCGCGCCAGGCCTTGCAGCACAAGCAACTGGGCATCGGCGGCCTTTACACCTCTGGTGGCGAAGTCACGGTGGCTGTGGTGCGCACCCTTGAGGCTGGCGGTTTTTCCGTGCGCGATCAGGTGCTGCCCCTTGCCGTATACGGGCACATCATCGGTGGTGAGCATCCAGACCTGCCCATGATCACCAAGGGTGGCTTTGTGGGCGACAAGGATAGCCTGGCTGCATGCGTGGAATACCTGTTTACCAAAATTTCTACCCGCAAGCGGCCCGCATAACCGCTGCCGCTGCATCCAAACCAGTTTCAAAACAACAAGGACGACATATGAAACCCCTGATTTGCGCTCCCATGGGCGACCCCGCAGGCGTAGGGCCGGAAATTCTGGCGGCATCGCTGGCAGACCCAGCCGTTACCGACATCGCCAGCGTGCTGGTGGTGGGCAATACCGAAATCATGCGTCGGGCTGCCGACATCATGAAGGTAAACCTTGAGTTTAACGAGGTGGATACAGACCTCAACGGCTGGCGCGATGGTGCTGCCAACATTATCAACCTCAATAACGTGGACATGGCCTCCTTTGCCTACGGCAAGGTACAGGCCCAGTGCGGACAGGCGGCCTTTGAATACATCAAGACCTCCATTGAACTGACTATGGCTGGCAAGGCCGCCGCAGTGGCAACCACGCCCATTAACAAAGAATCTCTCAAGGCAGCGCATGTGCCTTACATCGGGCATACCGAAATCTTTGGCGACCTCACCGGCACCAAAGACCCGCTGACCATGTTTCAGGTACACAGCCTGCGCGTGTTCTTTCTCACCCGGCACCTGTCGTTGATTGACGCCTGCCGCGCAGTGAAAAAAGACCGCGTGCTCGATTATATTGGTCGCTGCACCAGTGCCCTCAATCTGCTTGGTTTTAAAAATCCCAGCATGGTTGTGGCGGGGCTGAACCCGCACTGTGGCGAACACGGGCTTTTTGGCAACGAAGAAGATACCGAAGTGGTTCCGGCTATTGAAGAAGCACGCCGCCAGGGCTTTAACGTATACGGCCCCAACCCGGCAGATTCTGTCTTCCATTTTGCCCTCAAGGGCACATGGGATGCCGTGCTTTCGCTCTATCACGACCAGGGCCATATCGCGACCAAGATGGTGGACTTTGAGCGCACCATTTCTCTTACCCTGGGCATGCCCATTCTGCGCACATCGGTGGATCATGGCACGGCCTTTGACATTGCCGGAACCGGCAAGGTCAGCGCCGTCAGCATGGTGGAAGCCATCCGCCTGGCTGCGGAATACGCGCCCAACTTTGTCAGACATTAATTCCGGCAACGACCGCTGCCACGAAGGGGTATGGCAGTGGTCGCCGGATCAAGCCGACACGGCAACGAGGGTTTGCCGTGCGCGCACTTTTCAAAAAGGGAGTTAGTTATGGATGTGGGCAGTTGGCAGATGATCGCTGGCCTTGTGGTTGGCATTTGCGTTCTAGTTGGCCTTATTCTTTATAGTCGCATTCACGCCTTCCCGGCGCTGATCATCGCCGCGATCACCACTGGCCTTGTGGGCGGCATGCCCTTCAGCAAGGTCATTGCCTCTGTCACCAAGGGTTTTGGCGGCACGCTGGGCAGCATCGGCATTATCATCGGTTTTGGCATCATGATGGGTGCTATCTTTGAAAAATCTGGCGCTGCAAAACGCATGGCGCAGGTTTTTCTGAAGCTGTTCGGCAAAGGGCGGGAAGAACTGGCCCTGGCTACCACAGGCTTTATCGTTTCCATCCCCATCTTCTGCGATTCGGGCTTTGTTATTCTTTCGCCTTTGGCAAAAGCCATCTCCCGTGCCACCGGCAAGAGCCTCATCACCCTTGGCGTGTCGCTTGCCGCCGGTCTGGTCATCACCCACCACCTTATCCCGCCCACTCCCGGCCCTGTGGCCTCGGCTGAATACTTCAACGTGCCGCTGGGCAACATGATCCTGTTTGGTCTGCTGCTGGCAATTCCCCTGACCATCGCATCGATCGCCTATGCCCGCTACGTTGGCAAAAAGGTCTTTCGCCTGCCTGCTCAGGACAGCGATGACGGCTTTGTGGATCAACCCTATGCCATCGGTGCTGGCGGTCAGTGGATGAACGCAGACGACAGCAAGCTGCCCTCTGCCTGGAGGAGCTTTGCCCCCATTCTTATCCCCGTTGTGCTCATTCTGCTTGGCACCTTCACCAACGCCCTTGTTCCCAAAGCTGAACGCGTAGGCATGGTGTTTGACCTTATTGGCGGCCTTGGCTCGCCCGTGGTGGCTGTGGGCATCGGCCTTGTTTTTGCGGCCTTCTTCCTCACTGAAGGCATGAGCCGCAAGGAAGTGATCAGCACCATGGATGACTCCGTCAAGCAGGCTGGCATCATCCTGCTGGTTACCGGTGGCGGCGGTGCGCTGGGTATGGTGCTGCGTGATAGCGGCGCTGGCACGCATGTGGCAAACCTTATTGCCACCATGCATTTGCCCACGGTTATCCTGCCGCTTGCCATCGCCACCATTGTGCGGCTCATGCAGGGTTCCGGCACTGTGGCTATTGTCACTTCGGCCTCCATTGTGGCCCCCAT
>QKDT01000323.1 GCA_003251995.1 Desulfovibrio desulfuricans | reverse complement strand
GGGTAACTTGACCCAGCACTTCGAGCAGGTAACGCACTTCGTCTTCTCCGCCCCGCTTCCACGCGCCGGTAACAGCCAAAAAGGCCGTGTTCCAGGTGATCTGCGAGCCGGGGGTGACATCGTGATAGCGCACGATCTGGCGGGTACCTTCAAGGAACTTGAGCATATAGGGCAGCAGGTGAATGTAACCCTGCTTCATGGCGCCTTCCTGCGAGGAAGACGTGGCACCGCCGGGCATGCCGTGACGGGTTACGTCATAGTCGATGCCCTGGAAGTACGGCGCGCAGTAACGGTCGTAATAGGGCATGATCTGCTTGCAGACAAAGTTGGCGTCACGGATGGCGTTTTTATCGAGGTTGCACTTGAGGCCAAGCTCGTCTTCGATATAGGCCATGGTGGAAAGTACGTCGCCCTGACCGTATGAACGCACCGCAGAGCCAAGACCCACGTCGATGATATGCGCACCGGCCTTGGCGGCAGCACCGCAGGAGGGCACAAACAGGCCATCGGTATAGTGTCTGTGGTAGTGCAGCACAAGTTCAGGCCAGGCTTTGCGCAGGGCCGAAACAAGCTCATTCATGAAACGCGGCGGGCAAACGCCAGCCATGTCCTTGAGGCCCAATATGATGTTGCGCGAGGCTTCCTTGGGGCTTACGCCCATAATGTTGCCCACCATGCGCAAGGTGGCTTCGGTAACGCCCAGGTAGTGCTGTACGTCAAAGCCCTTGGCCCACGACATGGAAATGGCGGGTTCAAAGAAGATGTCCTTGCGGCTCATGACCACTTCGGCAATGGGGCGCATGTTTTCCACATGGTTCAAAAAGTCGAAGCAACGCACAACCTGATAGTGGTCGCAGATCATTTCGCCTGTTTTGAGCATGAGGTTACGCGGCTGCGGCGTATACCCAAGCACATTGGTGGAACGCACCAGCAACTGCTTGAGGGTTTTGGGCGCAAAGCGGTTCCATTCCTTGGCTTCGGTGAAGGGGTAGGTCATGTTGGCAAGCATTGCCACATGGAAGTGCGCCCCGCCGCCGTTTTCAAGCGAGAAAAAGCCCGCATTGTCAAGGTAAGGGCCAATCAGTCTGTCTTCAGCAAGGCGCAGGCGGTTGCCGGAGTTGGACTGGGTGAAGTCGCGGGTTGTGGTATCGGTAAAATGCACAGTCCCCGAATCACGGATGTAGTCCAGCGTAGCCATGCGGTCGCCCTGCGGATACGGCGAGGGCTGACGGCGCGTAGCCGTGGTTATGGGCGGCAGTACCGGTTCAAAGGGGCCAAGACAGGGGGTATCGCTCGAGCGGTATTCACCAAGCTGCACATAAGGGTTGAATCCCTTGGCCGAAATTTCGGCCACAAGCTTGGCAAGGCGTTCGCCTTCGGGCGCAAGGTCGGTATAGACCATGAGCTCGGGATGCGTGGCGATGAAGTTGGTATTGATGTCGCCCTGTTTGAACAGGGGGTGCTTGATCACCTGACGGAAGAAAGGAATGGTCGTCTTGATGCCGCCGATCACATATTCGCTCAGGGCGCGTTCAGTGATGCCAAGCACTTTTTCCCAGTCAGTGGCGTAAGAGATGAGCAGCGCGCCAGCCGAATCGTAGTTGGCGGGGAACTCATAACCAGCGCTGATGTTGGAATCAAGCCGCACGCCGGGGCCACCAGGCGACACATAACGTGAGATAAGGCCGGAGTTGGGGGCAAAGCCGTCCTGCGGGTTTTCGCAGTTGATACGCACCTGCATGGCCCAGTAAGAAGGACGCTGGCTTTCTTCGCGGTAGCGCAGTTCCGCGCCAAAGGCCACGGCGATCTGCTCTTCCACAAGGTCAATGCCATAGCGGCATTCGGTGATGCCGTGCTCAACCTGCAAACGGGTATTTACTTCAATAAGATATGGCGTTCCGTCAGGCGTAACAAGGAACTCGACCGTGGCAAGCGAATGATAGCCCACGGCACGCACCAGGCGGCGGGAATAATCCTTGAGCCTGTCGCGCAGGGCCTTGGTCATGCCCTGCCAGGGCGAAGGTGTAATTTCAATAAGTTTCTGGTGGTTGCGCTGCACCGTGCAATCGCGTTCGTCAAAAGCAAACGCATTGCCGTACATGTCGGCAATGACCTGAATCTCAATGTGACGCACATCGGCGAGGAATTTTTCCACAAACAGGCGCGGGTTGCCAAACGATGCCTGAGCCATGGTTGAAGCCTTGAAAAAGGCATCTTCCAGATCGGCTTCGTTATGGATGGCAAAAATGCCGCGCCCGCCGCCGCCCCCTTCAGCCTTAAGCATGATGGGCAGCCCGATTTCATTGATCAGCTTGCGGGCGGTGGGGATATCCACGGCTCCTTCTGAGCCGGGAACAACAGGAATGCCCAGCTTGCGGGCCACTTCACGAGCCTGAACCTTGTTACCCAACAGGTTCATGGCCTCGGCGGTCGCGCCGATAAAAGTAATGCCCGCCTCTTTACAGCGCTGCGGAAAGCGCGTGTCCTCGGAAGCAAAACCCCAGCCGGGGTGAATGCCGACTACGCCACGTTGTTTGGCTTTGTCTATAATGCGGTCAATATCCAGATACGCGCGGGGGTCTGTCCCGAGCAGCATCAGTTCCTGCGCCGTAGAGGCCGCAGGGGCCGTTTTGTCCACATCAGTCGCAGTCATTGCCGCTACCGCGTCAAAACGTTCGCGGATGGAACGACAAATGCGACGGGCCGGAATACCGCGGTTTGCAACCAGTATTACCTTACCCTTCAAAAAATCCTGAACTTCCGAGAATGTCTTGTTGGCCATGCCTTTCAGCCCTTTTCTGCCGGTGCATATCTGCCCACGCACCGGCGTTAGACGGCGAAAACACGCTCACGTGCTTCGCATTGGGCGGCGATGCCCCCATGCCCAACCATGCCGGAATGACCATTGATCCCGCGTCATTCCTGCGCAGGGCTTAGCCGGAGACTACCGCAAATGAATTCCTCAAGCCGTCCGTTGATGTTAAGACACAGGCCGCCTGACGTTCCTAGGCCCGCCAGCCAGCCGCGCACGATGCGGTCATCGTCACGCAGCTCCACGTTCTCGCCGCGCCAGAGCAAAAGAGACTCCGCACGGGCTCTCCACCCCTCGGGAAAAGAGTGGCAGCCAATATAAGCTGAAAACATGCGCTTTACAAGGGCTTGCCACAAGGCTTCCGCCGTTGGAGGCGTAAAAGTGACCGATTTATTCAGAATTGAGAGGTTTGTGGCCTCAAGCGCGGCATCGGCACGCATCTGCTCTGATGCTGGAGACCAGAGCACGTTAATGCCAATGCCAGCCAATAACACGCCGCCCCGCTCCTCCAGCAATATGCCAGCCAGCTTGCGCGGTTCGTTTTCTGCCTCGCACACAACAAGGTCATTGGGCCATTTCAGGCGTACTTGCCAGCCAGCTTTGCCCAAGGCTTCGGCAAGCAGCGCGCCCACTGCCGGTGCCGCCGCCGTACCATCAAAGGGAGGTACTAGCGGCAGGCGCAACGCGGCATAGACATTGCCCGCAGGCGAATGCCACTGCCGCCGCAACTGCCCGCGCCCCGCTGTCTGGCTGACAACCTGAACGCTGTCCCATGGTTCAAGCCAGCCACGCCCTGCAAGGTTTGCAGCCGTATCAAGACACGAGCCAACCTGCCCAAAACGCCAGATGCGCGGAACAAAATTTTTGTCATCACCTGAGGGAGAGCTTCCCTCAAACGCTTGGTTGTGGCATACTGGCGGCATGGAACTCTACCTCGTTGGCGGTGCGGTGCGCGACCTTTTGCTTGGGCGCGACCCCAAAGAATTTGATTATTCCTTTGCTGGGAGCATGGACGACTTTTTAGCCGCACACCCCGATGCTGTATGCGTGGGCAAAAGCGTCAATGTCTGCCTTTGGCACGGGCGCGACTGTATGCCCTTGCGGGGCGGCACCCTGACTTCTGACCTTGCAGCAAGAGATCTCACCATCAACGCGCTTGCGCTCGACAGCGCGGGGCGGCTGCACATGCACCCCAGCGCATTGGAAGACCTGCGCAACAAGCTCATGCGTCCGGCCTCTCCCACTGCCTTTGTGGACGATCCAACCAGAATTTTTCGCCTGGCGCGTTTTGCCGCCCGCTGGCCCGACTGGCGCATCGACCACGAAGCTTTTGAGCAAATGCGCGCTGCGCCCAAGGCGCTGCTGGCTGCCATACCGGCGGAGCGCGTCGCCAAAGAAATGCTCAAGGCTTTGGCTCTACCCCGCCCTGCGCGGTTTTTTCGCGTGCTGGCTCAGGGTGATTGCCTGTCCCCCTGGTTTCAGGAACACGAGTGCGCGCGCCATATTCCCGCTGGCCCTGTGCAATGGCACGCCAACAGCGTGCTGGGGCACAGCCTGCGGCTGATGGATGAACTTGCGGGCGACGCCATGGCAGTATGGATGGCCCTGTGCCATGACCTTGGAAAAATTAGCACAGACCCCGCCCTGTTGCCCCATCACTATGGGCATGAAGCACGCGGCGTGCCGCTGGCCCTTGCCCTTGCCAAACGCTTGAGGTTACCTGCTGTCTACGCCAAG
>QKDT01000437.1 GCA_003251995.1 Desulfovibrio desulfuricans | reverse complement strand
CTGGGCTTAATACTCTTTATCATGCCCAAACTGCTGGATCTTGAAACATCCGAAACATCTTCGCTGCTGGTGCTGTGCATGTTCAGCTTGAGCCCGCTTATCAGCCTGATCACCTCAGTACCCATGATGGCAAAGGTAGAAATGAGCCTTCAGGAACTTGCCAGCGTGGAAGCGCAGATCGACTCGGTAACAGAGCCTTTTGAAAAGCAGGGCGTTAAAAAGCGCTGGCAGCAGGCCGACCCCGCCGAACCCGGTTTTGAATCCATTGCCATGCGCAACATGCGCTTTGATTATCACGACCGCAACGGCTTGCGGGTTTTTGGCATTGAAGTTGATGCGTTTGAACTGCGCAAGGGTGAACTGGTATTTATTCGCGGTGGCAACGGATCGGGCAAATCTACATTTATGAAAGTGCTTGCCGGGCTGTACGCGCCGCAAGCTGGCGAAATGTTTTTGAACGACGTTATGCTCTCTGATGTAAACATGGAGTCGTACCGCAATCTTTTCACCATTGTTCCCACAGATTATCACCTGTTTTCGCGCCCACTTGGCCTGAATATCACCCCGGCGCAGCTTACCGATGTATTGCGTACCCTGCACATGGAAACCAAGGTGAGTCTGCTTGACGACGGCACGTTTTCAACCCTCGATCTCTCCGCCGGGCAGCGCAAACGCCTTGCGCTGGCATGCGCGCTGCTCGAAAAGCGCCACATCTACCTGTTTGACGAGGTTGCCGCTGATTTCGACCCCGTATTCCGCCGCTATTTTTACGAGGAACTGCTGCCAGATATTATTCGGCAAGGCGGAACCATCTTGGCGATCTCGCACGACGACCGCTATTTTCATGTGGCCGACAGGGTGCTGACCATGCGCGAAGGTGGTTTTGTGGAAGAACCCTCTGGCGAGGGGGTGTAGGCATGAGCATACGCACCTCTAGGCTTGTCTTTGCGCTAACGGCCCTGCTGTGCCTGATGCGCCTGAGTGCGCCCCCCTTGGCGGGGGCCAAGGATCTTACAGGCAATTCAAATATTCAGCTTGTACGTGAACTTTACGCCCACGTTCGCGACACATCCCCTTCTGAAGTTAATGCAGAGGAGAACACTCTTGCCATTCAGAACAGGCTGAAGTGTTACGAAGAAAATCACGATTACGGGCAGCGCATCCAGATTTGTAATAATAAATACACCAAGCGCCTCGTCCAGCTTGCAAGAAAGGCAATCCACACACGCCCCAACCTCGGCGAATTTGTAATTAATGTGGATATGTGCCCCATTATTTACAATCTCTGCATGGGCAAGACAAAAGATAATAAAGAACGCTGCATTCTCTTTGAAAGGCAGTGCATAGACTATACGCTTGATATGTTCTGGCGCGGCTCCGCGCAATATACACAGCAAACCTACCGGTTGGACCAATGAAAAAAGTCTGTGCAAATATACGGTCAATGATACACCGCAATCGCATAAGGATCATCTGTACAGGTGTGGTGTTAACACTGCTGATCCTGTTCCTTTGGCCCAGCATTGTTATCTCCATCAAGCCCGGCGAACTGGGCGTGCTTTATTCGCGCTTTAATGGCGGCACGCAGTTGCAGCGCACCTACGATGAAGGCATCCACTTTATCCAGCCCTGGAACATCATGTACATCTACGATGTGCGTTTGCAGGAAGAAACTCAAAATATTGATGTGCTTACAGTGGATGGCCTAACCATCAACGTACAGATTTCACTGCGTTTTCAGCTTATTCGCGACCGTTTGCCAGCCTTGCATCAGGATATTGGCCCCTACTACCGGGACAAAGTCGTTATCCCCATCATGAACTCGGCGGTGCGACAAACCATTGGCAGCTACCGACCTGACGACCTCTACTCCACCGCCAGGCAGGAGCTGCAAGATCAGATGATGGTAGACGCAGTTGAGGAAATGGGGCGCATTCCCATTCTGATTCAGGGCTTTGTGGTCAAAAGCATTACCCTGCCCGAAGTGTTGCGCGGCGCTATTGAGCGCAAGCTGGTGGCAGAGCAGGATTTTCTTCGCTATAAGTACATTCTGCTTGAAGCCCAGCAAGAGGCCCGCCGCAAAGCCATTGAGGGCGAGGGCATCAAGGCCTATCAGGGGCTTGTCAACGCTAACATGACGCAGAACTTCCTGCGTTACGAGGGCATACAAGCCACCAAGGATCTGGCGGCATCGCCCAATTCCAAGGTTATTGTTATTGGTGGCAAGGATGGCCTGCCTGTTATTCTTAATGCAGACTCGCCCACGGGCGGGGCTGCGCCCGATGCTGCCAACGCGGATAAACAGGCAAATCAGGGGGCGGCCTCCAAGGATGACCAGCAAGGTTCCTCTGCAACCAACATGCGAGACCAGACGGGGCCAAACCAATCTGGAGCAGACCAATCCGGGCCAAACATGGTTGGGCAAAATCCAACAGGGCCAGACCAGGCGGGATCAGATAATTCAACGGCAAATCAGAACCGCCGGGCCCCAAGCAGACCCGACCAGATCAGGCCAGACCCCATTAGACCTGACCGTGCCAGATCAGGCCGCGTTGGGCCTGAAACCGGCAAAAGCCCAGCGCCTCGTTCTGAGTCGCGGCCCGGTTCGCAATCATTCTTTGCTGCCAGGCCGCGCCAAACTGCGCCAATGCGTGATTCCGCCGAATCTGCAGCCTCCCCCACACCCTCAGGGGTGAGCTGGATAGCCCCCGGCGAAAGTATATCGGATTTTATCCAGAGACTGGACAAATCACTGCTGCAACCGCACCGCGGCGGTGCCATTCGGCAGTAAGGGAGGCCCACCGTGCAAATCTTTATTTTTATCCTGGGCCTGAGCTTTCTGATCGGGCTGTTGGGCATCAATTCGCGTTTGGGATTCTGGGGCAACTTTTTTGCCAGCGTTCTGTTGACCCCGCTGGTGGGGCTGCTGCTTGTCATCGCCTCGGGCCGCAAAAAAAACACACCCTGCTAAACCAGCTTTAGGGCCACTGTGCAGAAGATGAACAATAAATTCCACCCGGCGCGCTAGGCATGCTTTCCACACAACATCCTGGCCCTGGCGCCTTGTTACGCCCACAGCAAAACCAGCGGCAATGCCTCCCCCTGGCCCTTCTTACGCTGCTAACAGGCGTGCTTTTTTTTACCTTTTGCGCGCCTGTCAACGCCAACCCGCCGATCAAACGCATCGGCTATCTTGAGGCAGGGCCGTTCTGGCTATTCGACAACACCTGGAGCGCCTTTCGCGCTGCCATGGGCAAATACGACGACATGCGCATTGAATACCCTGCTGACGCGCGTTTCAGCCCAGGCTGGGAGCCAGCACAAATGCGCCGTCTGCCGGATATGGCAAAACAACTTTTGCAGCGCAAGGATTTAGACCTTGTGGTGGGCATGGGTACGGCGGCGGTTAAGGCACTGTTGGCTGTCAACGATGGGCGTTTGCCCATTTTGGGCATGGGCATGGCAGATCCCATTGCTGCCGGTGTAGTGAAGAGCGCGCAGGATTCTGGCGTGGATAATTTTACCTGCCGTGTGGCTGTTGACCGCTGGTCTTCCATGTTTCGCGTTTTTTATGACGTGGTGCGTTTTCGCAAAATGGGCATCATGTTTCAGAATAGTCAGGAAGGCCGGGTGTATGCCGCCCTGGGAGATGCCCAAGCCATCGCCTCCGAGCTGGGTTTTTCACTGGTGCTTTACGATGGCCTTTCTTCTGCCGAAAGCACGGAAGAATGCCGCAAAGGCCTGGACGCACTGCGCAAGCAAGGTATGGACGCCTTTTTCATCGGCCCGCTAAACTGCTTTGACCTGGGCGGCGATGGCATGGCCCCGCTACTGCAAACGCTGAATCAGTGGAAAATCCCCACCTTTGCCCGCGATGGTTCAGAATATGTCAAAGCCGGGGCGCTCATGGGGTTTTCCACCTGGAATTTCGGCCCCAGCGGCATTGCCCTGGCAGGTCAGGCCCACGCCATCCTTAGTGGTACGCAGCCGCGCTCCCTGCCCATGCTCGACAAATCCGAGCCTTCCATTGCCTTGAACCTGGCCACAGCCAAGGCCATTGGCTTTGATTTTCCCTTTGACGTGCTGGTAACAGCGGACGAACTGCACGACACCATCAGCCAGCCGCACCCCGGTACGCCCTAAGGATCACCAGTGATTATCCGCGCCACACGCAAACTGCGTATCAACGCCCTGCTGCTCGGGCTTGGAGTTTTGTTGGTTACCCTGGGTTTCAACGTGCTGCTCTCGGTTTCCACGCTCAACACGCTGGCTACCGACATGATGCTTTCCGGCTACCGCAGCGGCGCGGAACGCCTGGCCCGTGATATCGAGCGCGGCATGCGCTTTGGCAAGCCACTGGCTTCCTTTGCGGGAATGGACGAAATGCTGGCAGAGCTAGGCCAGGGACAAGCGGGTATTCAGCATGTGACCGTTACCGATGCCAAGGGGGCCATCCTCTATACGCAGCCCGCGCACGGCGCAACATCAAATTCGGCTCCGCCGGTCAAAGCCACATCACAAAACGACGATGCTGCAGATGGGCCAGAACAAGCCCAAAA
>QKDT01000155.1 GCA_003251995.1 Desulfovibrio desulfuricans | reverse complement strand
AAATGAGCAGTTCAACCGTTGTCACCAATGAAGAGAACGGCTTCAAGCGTAGCTTCAAAACGGATATGGCGCGCCCTGCCTTTGCCGTGATGAACCCTGAGCTGACCATGTCTTTGCCGCCATTTCAAACGGCCTGCGGTTGTGTGGACATACTCATGCACACCATGGAGCGCTACTTCGGGCACGGTTCGAACATGGACATTACAGACAGCATCAGCGAGGGCCTCATGCAAGTGGTCATGCACCATGCCACGGTGCTGCGCGACGATCCTGCCAATTATGATTCCAGGGCCGAGGTCATGTGGGCGGGCAGCCTTTCACACAACGGCCTGACCGGTTGCGGTTCGGACGGGGGCGACTGGGCCACGCACATGATCGAGCATGAACTGAGCGGTATGTTTGACGTAGCTCACGGCGCGGGACTCTCCGCCATCTGGGGCAGTTGGGCGCGGCATGTGCTGCCCCTGCGGCCCGACCGCTTTGCCAGGTTTGCAACAAAGGTCATGGGCGTTGCCCCGGAGGCATCGGATACCATTACGGGTATGCAGGGCATTGAGGCCATGGAACGGTTTTTCCGTTCTCTGCACATGCCTACCTCGCTGAAAGAGCTGCACCTTGCACCTACGGATGCGCAGATTGACGAAATGGCAAAGAAGGCCCTTGTGGGCAAAACCCACATTGGCAGCGTAAAAAAATTGCTGCCCCCAGATATCGTGGCGATATTTGCTGCTTCTCGTTAAGGCCGCTTTGTTTTAAAAAGGATTGCCGCCCCGCACTATTGCGGAAAATCTGCCCAGGCAGCTTGGGTGAGGGCGGTTCGTCCACAAGCGAAACAGCACGTTCACAGATAAAGATCTGGCGCTGGTTACGGTCAAAGGCCGCAGGGGCTTTTGACCTGTGGCAAACAGGTACGGCCCAAAAGGCTTCAGAAGCAATAAAAGCATAGGACAGCGTTGGCCCGTTTCAGCGCGTGGCAAAACAGCATGACTGCCGCGGCTGGAACGGGCTTTTTAAAGCCTGGTAGTAGGGCTATCGATGCAAAATAGTTGCATTATGTGAGATCAGGAGCCAGCCATGCATGATGATTTTGAAGGGCGTCTTGCTGTGCATTATCCCCGCGCAGTTGTAACAGGCATAACAGGCAACTGGGCTTTTGCCGCAGGCACGGTGTTGCTGGCACTTAAGAGGCATAACCCGCAGCTAGAGGCCGATATACTAGTTTTTTGCGACGATTCGCTGCCAGAAAAGGATGCCGCAATTCTGCGCAGCCTTGGGGCGCAGTTGGTGCCTTTTACGCCCATACCTGCGGAACTGACACAGGAAGCCGTGGAAGTGTATTCCCCGCTCAGTCTTGCCAAATTCAGTTGTTTTGACCTGCTGCAGCGCTACACATCTGTTGTATGGCTTGATGCGGATGTGATGATTCAGGGCAATCTGGAAGACCTTTTTGATTACGGGCCCCTTGGTTTGGCCCTGGAAGATCCGGAGTTTTCCGACCCGCCAGGCGTCAAGCCAGCCCAGATCAATCTGCACGGAGACATTGAGGGATATGACGGCACAGCAGACAACCTGAATTCGGGGGTCATTGTTTTTCGCAATGATTTGCCGGCGCCGGAAGCCCTACGTCTGGGTTGCCTGGAATTTGTGTACAAGCACGGTAAAATGCTGCGGTATCCAGACCAGGCGGCCTTTAATCTACTGGAGCAAATGCTGCAACGGCTGTATCCGCAGAGCGTTGTTCAACTGCCGCAGCGTTTCAACACCCACCTCCGCAATCCTGCGGCGGCCTTTGCCACCGTGGTGCATGCTTTTGGCGCGTACAAGCTATGGAATGACGGCCTGACCGCAACCTGTTTTCCCGAGTGGCAGCGTGATTATGCCCGCTGGAAGAGCCTTGGCGGCAGCCCCTATGCAGGGCCTGTGGAGAATAGGGAATTTCTTGAAGGTGGCGCGTTTTCACTGCTTGGCGGCCTGTGTGGCACCATAGAAAAAGCCCAGGCCGCCATTGCCGAACTACAGCAGCAGCTTGATCTGGAAAGCAAAATTCGGGCCCGACTTGAGGCTGTTGTCAGCAGGCTTGGTTGATTGCGGCAAGCCTTGGGGCGTGCTGCCAGGCCCACATGAGCCAGCGTAAAGCACCTGGCAAGGCGGTTTGCCTATGCTGCTTACGCAGATATTTGCCTGTAGTGCAGCAAAAGTACTGCTGGCTTTGTGCTTGCCTACTCAAAGGCATATCGGCTAAATAGTGGCATCGTTGCTGTAGTCTGTGTTCTGCAGTACCGCCTCCTGAACAGAACTATCCAGGAATATTACTCTAATCTGCGGCCAGGCTACACCCGACTGCTAACTGTGATGGTATGGCTTTTTTGCGCCTTACCCTGTTGTGAGCAAACCATGAATTCATCCTTTCCCCGCCTTTCACTGGTAATCCCCTGTTATAATGAAGAACGTACCCTGCGGGAACGGAATATAGACCTTGAGCTTGTAATTGTGGACGACTGTTCAACGGATAACAGCCTTGCCGTTGCGCATGGGTTGAAAGCGGAATTTCCGGGCATCACCGTGGTGGGGCATGAGGTCAACAAGGGCAAGGGTGCCGCGCTGCGTACGGGTTTTTTGCATGCAAGCGGCGATTATGTGGGCATTCAGGATGCGGATCAGGAGTATAATCCTCTGGATTACCTCAAGTTGCTTGTTCCGCTTGTGGAAGGCAACGCCGATGTGGTGTACGGCTCGCGGTATCTGCGCAGGCAGACCCGGCGGGTGCTTTCCTTTTGGCACACATGGATGAACCGCACGTTGACGTTTATTTCCAATATGTTCACCGGCCTTGATATCAGCGATATGGAAACCTGCTACAAACTGTTTAGCCGTGCCGCCATTGCCGAGATAGCGCCTCTGCTCAAAGAGGAGCGCTTTGGCTTTGAGCCGGAGGTAACCGCTCTGGTGGCCCAAAAGCAGTTTCGCGTCTACGAATGCTCAATACATTATGAGCCGCGCGGGTACGAAGAAGGCAAAAAAATCGGCTGGCGTGACGGCATACACGCCCTGTATTGCATTTTGCATTACAGCGCCCACTGTGCGCCCCTGCCCATGCAGATTCTTATCTATTTTTGCATCGGCCTTGTCTGCGCGCTGACCAATATCAGTGTTTTTTCAACGCTCATCGGTGTGGGATTCGGTGCCGCCGCCGCCATATGGATTGCCTTTTTGCTGGCAGCGGCGCTTAACTACCTGCTGTGCATCATGGTGCTGTTTCGTCACAAGGCGCGTTGGTCGGGCTCGCGAGAGGTGGGTATTTATGTCGCTTGCGTGCTCCTGATGGGCTGCGTGGACTACGCGCTTACTTCGGGGTTTATCTTCTGCGGTATTTCGCCTTACTGGAGCAAGGTCTGGTCCACACTGCTGGGATTTGTGGGCAATTTCTTGCTGCGCAAGTTCTGCGTGTTCTAGGGGCGGGATATGCTGCTTCTGGCTGTAGCTCTGCTCATCTGCTCCCTGCTGCTCTGGCTGGCTGGCGTGTTTTTGCTGGAGGCTCTGGGGCTGCAAAGCAAAAATCCTTTTCTCGCATATTGGGCTGGCATATTCCCGCTAGGGCTTACAGGCCTTTTGCTTTCCCTTTTTGTTCCGCTGCAGGGGCTTGCCGCCGCAGCGTGCTTTTGGGCAAGTGGTTTGGGGCTTTGGCAGGTTTGGCGCAAACGCTTGTGGCAAACGCAGTTGAGCGCAATGGGCGGTTTTTTGTTTGTGGTGCTGATAGCTTTGCTGGCCTACAAAACCGGCTATGCCCAGTTTAAAGATGGCGGCGGTGGGGATACGCCTGGCTACCATCTGCATCTGGTGCGGTATCTGCGCGAGTATGGAACGGTAACCGGCATTGCCAATCTGCATTTTCGCCTGGGCATGAATTCCATCTGGCATGTGCTGGCGGCGCTGTTTGAGCAGGGGTCGCTGCTGGGGCGTAGCGCCTTCCTCATGCAGGGGTTGCTGAGCGTTGGCGCTGTGGGTTGGTGCGTTGCCGAAGTTGCCACAAGCACAGAGGCCTGGCGCAAGGTCTACGCCGTGGCCCTGATGCCCATGGTGGCATACCACCTGCGCGACATGCGCCCCTCGCTGTATTACGACAACGCCGCGCTGTTTCTGTGCGCCGTAGTGTTTTCACTCTGCCTGCGGATTTTGCTACAGAAAGAAAGCCGGGCTGTCCTGGCGCATTGTGTGCTGGTTTTGACGGCAACGGCCTTTATGCTCAAACCGCTTAATCCCTTGTTTGTGGCTGGCTGCGCGGGTGTGGCTGCGTGGGGTGTCTGGCATGATTCGCCCCGCGGACGGCTGCGGCAACTGGCGCTGGTCTGCGTGCTCCCCGGTGTGGCGGCTGCGGCCTGGGTTGCCAAAAACGTGCTGCTTACGGGGTACCCTATATACCCCTCGACCATATTCCCCTTTCCCGTTGATTGGCGCATGTCTGAAGCAAAAGTGCGGGAATGTCTGGAGTGCATCCTAGGTTGGGCCAGAATGCCCAACGATCTTTATCACGAGAGCCTTCAAAGAGGGGTAGGCTTCTGGT
>QKDT01000337.1 GCA_003251995.1 Desulfovibrio desulfuricans | reverse complement strand
ATCGCCGTGCCATGTGACGGAAAGACCGTTGACCTGACCAATAGCCTGACCCGAGGTCTGCACCTTTATCATGTTGCGGTCGTATGCCTCCATATAAATCTCTTCCACCAGGTTTGCCCGGTAGATACGCGCAGCGTGGGCTTCTTCCAGCACGGGGGCGCTTACCGTCTCTTGCTTGTGCATGCGGGCAAGGGCCGAAGCTTCAATCATAAGCTCGCGCAACTCGGGAAAGCGCAGCGAGAGGCGGCGCTGGTCTTCACAGATGTGCGAGCCAAGGTCGATCAGCCATGCCAGTGCAGTGCGGTCAAAACAGGGCAGTTCGGTTTCGCTGATAATGGTGGCAATTTGCCCAAGGTAGGCGCGTATATTGGCGGCATTGCGCTCGGTTGTGTCCGCCATATGAGCCTTGATGCGAAAGAGTTTGGAAAATCTGTCGTCATTAACGAGCAGGCCTTCGTACAGCTCTTCATCGCCAATCAGCACCACTTTGACGTTCAGGGGCAGAGGTTCAGGATTGATGCCCTTGGTGCGGATGGGGGTATCCGGGCCTTCGCCGGAATCTTCAATGCGGGCCATATTGGAGCGCAGGGCGCGCAGCAGGCCTTCCCATGCATTGGGATGCTGCAAAAGATCCTCTATGTGCAACACCAGAAAGCCGCCGTTGGCCTTGTGGATGCTGCCCGCACGGATGAGCGTGAAATCCGTGACCAGAGCGCCCATCTCGGATTCGCGCTCCACACAGCCAAGCAGGTTGACCGCAGTGGGGTGGTCTTCAACAATAATGGGTGCGCCATCAAGGGCGCTGTTGTCCACCAGCAGGTTGACCTCGTAGCGGTAGAGCACGGCCTCTACGGGCGCACCGTGCATATCGCCAAGCGGGCCACCGTCCCTTTGCAGGAACGCATCGGTATTTTTAAGAATATCTTCGCGCAGGGCCGTAAAATAGGCGTCCAGCCCTTTTACAGGACAGGCCTTGAGCATGCGCTGTTCAATGGGATTAAAAAAGGTGGTGAGCACCTGGGTCATGGCCTCGCGCTCAAGCCCCCGCTCATCATCCTGAAAGCTTTCTTCCGCCTTGTTCAGTTGGCGCATAAAGCCAGACATGGCCTGCACAAGGTTGTCGCCCCGGCTCTTGAGATTGAGACGCAGGGTCGTATCCAGCTTGTCAAATTCTTCTTCGCTCAGGCGCTTGCCTTCCACCAGCGGATACAGGGTCAGACCGCCACTTTCGTCCATATCAAGGTTAAAACCCTTGTCTACGGCTACGGAATTCATCTTGCGCAGCAGGCCCATACGGGCGTTCTGGAAATTATCCACCAGCTTGGCGCGACGTTTAACGTAGGTGCTGGCCTCAAAACGGCGCGGCAACTCATCGCGGATGTGCTCAATCAGTTCCTTAAGGTTCTGCTTTAATTTTTTACCCATGCCGGTGGGCAAGGTAAAAAGGCAAGGCCGGTCAGGATCGGAAAAATTATGCACATATACAAGATCGCCGGGCGTTTGCGCCTTCTTGGCCTGCGGGCCAAGATAGCTCTGCAACATATGGCTGCGACCAAGGTCGGCCTCGCCGGACAGGTAGACGTTGTACCCCTGATTTTTGATCTGCAGGGCAAGGTCGAGCGCCTGCATGGCGCGGGGCTGAAACGGATTCTGGCGTCCGTTGCGCGGCAGCGGAATATCCTTGCTCGTATCCCAGGGAATACGGGCAGGATCAAACGTGGCGTGCAGACGGGACGCGGGCAGAGGAGCGATTGTTGGCATAGGGAATCGTTATTGGTGATAAAGTTTTTCCAGAATGGCGCGACCGCCTCTGGCAAGAAGTTTTTCGGCAAGTTCAAGGCCCACTTGGCGTGCCTTGGACGTATCGCCGCGCTGTGCATCGCGCAGAATCTGGCTGCCATCTACCTCTGCCACCAAGCCTTCCAGCACAAAGGTGTCGTCATCTTCCAGCCGGGCATGCCCGGCAATGGGCACCTGACAGCCACCTTCAAGACCCGCAAGAAAGCCGCGTTCGGCTTCAACACACACGCGGGTGGGGGTGTGTTCTATTTCGGCAAGCAGGGTAAACAGTTCATAATCGTCTTCGCGGCATTCAATGCCAATGGCGCCTTGGCCCACGGCTGGCAAAAAGGTCTGCGGATCAAGAGCGTGCATGTAGGGCGCGCTCAAGCCAAGACGGATCATGCCCGCAGAGGCAAGGATGATGGCGTCGTACACACCCTCGCGCAGCTTGCGCAGACGTGTGTCCACGTTGCCGCGCAGGCTTTCAATGCGCAAGTCGGGGCGCAGGGCCAGCAACTGCGCCTGACGCCGCAAACTGCTGGTGCCAACGCACGCGCCCTGCGGCAGGGCCGCAAGGTCGGCATACTTGCACGAAAGCATGCAGTCGGTGGGGGCTTCGCGCTTGGGAATACACCCCAGTATAAGCCCCTGGGGCAATTCCATGGGCACGTCCTTGATGCTGTGTACAGCAAGGTCGGCCCGGTTATCCAGCAGGGCTTCTTCGATTTCCTTGACAAAAAGGCCTTTGCCGCCCACCTGGGCCAGGGGAACATCCTGAATGATATCGCCCTTGGTTTTAATAATAACAAGATCAACTGCCAGTTGCGGGTCTAGTGCCTGCAAACGGCTTTTAACGTGTTCTGCCTGCCAGAGGGCCAACTGACTGCCGCGGGTAGCGATAACAAGTGACTTACGCATGCCTACCGCCTAATGTCCGCAACTTGCGCAGTTACCGCCAGAGCAGCCGGAGCAGCCACCGCCACTGCCGGTTGAAGCCGCGTAATCGCCGCCTTCAGCGCCATTTCTGCGCCGGGCGCAGCAAGACATAAGCTTTTGGGTATCGTTGGAGCCGCAATGCGGGCATGTGGGCGGGTTTTCGTCAAACACCAGTTCTTCAAAATCCCGACCGCATTTCTGGCAAGAATACTCGTAGATAGGCATGTTCAGACCTCTGTTGTGTGTCGCCCTTGCAAATAGGTGGTCAGAGCGACAGCATTTTCAAAAAGATAATAATCCGTCAGCCGGCAAATAAGATGCGCGGCTGCAAGGTGCAGTTCTTGAACGATCGCGGCATCTGCCTGTGGTGTTTCAAGAACCATGTCGCTATGGCGGGTCATGTCGCTGCCGTACCCGCACAGGCACACGGCAAACTGACCGCCGCGACGGGCCGCCTCAAGTGCGGCTATAATGTTGGCGTTGCTGCCGGTAGAAACTATTGCCACCAGCATGTCGCCGGGCCGCCCCAGGGCTTCTACCTGGCGCGAAAATATCTGGCTGAAATCAAGGTCGCTGCCAATAGCGGTAAGGGAAACCGCATCGGCAGGCAGGGCCAGGGCGGGCAGGGCGGGCCTGTCCATAAAAAACCTGTTCACAAATTCTGCGGCCAGTTGCTGCGCCAACGCTGCGCTGCCGCCATTACCACAAATAAGTATTTTGCCTCCGGCGGCAAGGCATGAGGCAGTGCGCAAGGCCAAATCACGCAGCCTGGCTGCCTGCGCGGCAAAAAATGCTTCACGCAGTCGCGCACCATCGCTGGCGTGCTGTTCAATAATATCAAGGGCTGTATCGTGCATGGCGCTCACATTGCCGAATCGTGACGTGGAAGCCTTCTTACTTAAGTCAAAGCCCCGCAACTGACAAGCGCCCACAGGCTTGCGGTAACAGTCTTGATAACGTAACTTGCGCAGGTATGCAAAACGCAACAAGCCTACACATACTTCTGGTTCACAAGGCCCGGCATGAGCGGGCTGCGGCGCTTGCCCAAGAGGCCGCCCTGTGGTTGCGCCAACAGGGGCACACCGTAACGGATGTGACTTGCGCGGGTGTGGATTCCCTAGCTTATGCGGCTGAACCTTTAGATTTTGTTGTTGTTTTTGGCGGGGATGGCACCATGCTCGGCGTGGCCCGTCGTCTTGTGGGGCGCAAGGTGCCAGTGCTTGGCATTAATTTTGGCAGAATCGGCTTTTTGACCGACGCCCAGCCCGAGCAGTGGCAAGAAAAGCTCAAAGAATGCCTCACCGGCACGGAACCTGTACGTTCATGTATGGCCTTGCAGTGGTCACTGCAGCGCAACGACAAGCAGATCGCCTGTGGTTGCGCGGTCAATGACGTGGTGTTGAGCCGCGGGTCATTGTCGCGCCTTGTGCTGTTTGATGTGTATATTGCGGGCGAGCGCCTTGGTTCGCTGCGCGGTGACGGCATTATTGTCGCCACCCCTGTGGGCAGCTCCGGCTACAGTGTTTCCTCTGGCGGCTCCTTGCTGCATCCTTCTATGGAGGCCCTTGCAGTCACGCCTATCTGCCCATTCCTCAACACCATTTCGCCCATGGTTTTTCCTGGCAATACCGAATGCAGATTCCAGATATTGCAAGGTTCTACCGATTGTTATCTTACTGTTGACGGGCAAGAGGGGCAACAGCTTGAACTGGGGGATACCATAATCGTTCAGGGTTTGCCCGAAGCTGTGCATTTTCTTGGCAAGGGAACAACTTTTTTTGAGCGTTTGCGTTCACGCGGTTTTGCCCTGCAAGGCACAGAATGCAGCAAGTGCGGGGAAAACGCATGAGCAG
>QKDT01000016.1 GCA_003251995.1 Desulfovibrio desulfuricans | reverse complement strand
CATTGCTTTAAAGTTACAGATGGTTACCGGCATGCGTCTGATTACTGGCATGTGTCGCCATGCAGGCCGCCCCCATTTGTTCGCGCTCTGCCTGTTCCAATCATTCGGCAAAAAAGCAAGGGCGAAGCCTTTCGGCTTCGCCCTTGGGATTTTTAGCTCGTGGCAGGTTAGTGCTTGGAGCCGTTTTTACGTTCTTTTTTGTCGGGGAAAAGGACGAAGTTCCAGTACAGCACGTAAACGGGCAGTACCACAAACATCATCACATAAGCCCAGCTCTTGGTGAAGAGAAAGTACTGATAAAAAGTATGGAATTCCATAATATTCTCCTCCTACGCGCGGCTTAGTGTTCTTCGCCCTTGAAGTCTGGGTGTTCGTACAGCACCGGCATGTTGTAGACGATGAAGCGGTAAACCGTGACGATCATGGTTACCACAAACATGGAGATGCAGATTTCCCAGATGCTGGGGAAGTAGCGTTCCGCCGAGGGCAGCGTGTAGTTGAAGGCAATCATGGAAACGTTGAAGCGGTTCAGCACGATGCCCAGCACTGTGTTGGTGGCGCCAATGCGGCACAGGGTCAGATTGCGGTCACGCGCGCCCTTGGCGTAGATAAGGGCGGGCATCAGCACAAAGCCCAGCATTTCCACCAACCACCATGCCCCGTAACCCGTGAACAGGTAGGGGATGTTGGCCTGCACAAGCATGTCGATCAGCTTGAGCATGAAGTAAGCAAACAGGATGAACGAGGCCGCACGTGCAAAGCTAAAGGTCACGTCGTCGGCTTCGCGCAAATGGGTTTTGTCCATGTAGTGGTGTACGCCGCGGTGGGCCAGCATGCCTTCAAAAACGACCATGGAAGCACCGGCAGCCATGGAGCTGACGAAGAAGAACATGGGCATGAAGGGCGAGTACCACAGGGGGAACAGCTTGCCGGGGGCGATCAGGTAGAGCGAACCAAGCGAAGACTGGTGCAGGGTGGACAGGGTCACACCAAAGATGGTCAGCGGAATGGTACACTTGATCACGATCTTGCGGATCTTGATCAGCCAGGGCCAACGGCTGGACAGCCATTCCAGCGGAGCCACCGAGAATTCGATGAGCAGCACTGAAACGTAGGTCGCCACGCACAGACCCACTTCAAAGAGAACCGAGGTCGTGCCGGGGAAGAAGAACATGAAGGGCAAACGCAGCGGGTGGCCCAGATCATACAGCAGGGCGATAACCACGAAGGCGTAACCCAAGAAGGCTGTGGTGATGGCAGGGCGCACCGCAGAGTGGAAGTGCTTCATGCCCATGATGTAACAGGCAACAGTGGTAAAGTAGCCGCCTGCCGCAAGGCACACGCCGCACAGCAGGTCAAAGCCGATCCACATGCCCCAGGGCTGCACATCGCTGAGGTTGGTAACGGAACCGATGCCCACGGTAAAGCGGATAACGGTGATGACAAAGCCCACCGCCAAGATGATGGCGGAAATGATGTTGCCGGGGGTGGGCGTCAGGAATTCGCTGATATTAAACAGCTTGTCCCTGGTGGGAATAACTATGCTGTGGTTTGCCATTTACTTATCCTCCCCGTGCTCCTTGCAGCACGCCGCTTCCCGAGCCTTCAAGGCGTCGGTCATAGCACGGCGGGCTGTGTCGGCAGCGCCCGGACCCTGGGTTTCCTCAATCTTGCGCACGGCTGCGTCAACGGCTGCGGCCAGATCGTCCTTGGTCTCCTTGACGTGTGCGTCTTTCTCCGCCTTAAAGATGGCGTCGCGACGTTTGGTCATGGCGTAAGCGCCGCCAAACAGCACAGGCCAGAAGGCCACGATCATGGGCACGGTGCCAAGTGCGCCGTAGGTCAGCTCGCCCATGGGCTGCGTACCCAGGTGCTGGTCGAGCCCAAGCTGCTTGAATTCGCTGGTGTCGGCATGCACATCGCCGTGTGCTTTGGCATCCGCGGCAGCGGCGGGAGCCGCAACTGCGGGCGAAATCACCATCCATGCGGTGCCGCCGGCGTCGTGTTCACCGTAAACGTAGTTCACGTACTTGCCGGGGTTTTCAGCCATGCGCGAACGGGCGATCTTGAGCAGGTCGCTGCGGCGACCAAAGGTCAGAGCGTCCACGGGGCAGGCTTCCACGCAACCGGGCAGCTTGCCTTCCTTGAGGCGGGGTTCGCAGAAGGTGCACTTCTGCACCAACGGATCAAAAGCCTCGTCGTACTGGAAGCCCGGCACGTAGAAGGGACAGGCCACCATGCAGTACCGGCAACCCACGCACTGCGAGCCTTCATAGGTCACGCTACCGTCGGGCTGCTTTTGAAAGCATTTGGCAAAGCAGGCAGAGGCGCAGGCCGGGTCGTTACAGTGGAAGCACTGTATCTTGCGGAACACGTCTTTGCCGTTGACATTGTACTTGTTAACAACGGTCCACTCATAGGCCGAGGTGCGGCGCTTGGTGGAGGTAACCGAAACGTCGGTAAAGGGCGTTTTGGGCTTGGGCAGGTGGTTCACCGCGTTGCAGGCTTCTTCGCAACGGCGGCAGCCGATGCAGCGCGTGGTATCATGCAGCACGCCGTAGCTGTCTGCATAGTAGGGGAAGGTATGCACCCCGGCATTGGCCACCTTGGCAGTGCCCAATGCCGAAATCACGCCCGCGCTTCCCATAATGGCCAGGAATTTTCTGCGATTCATATGCGTTTCTCCGTGCAGTTAGGCGCCCTAGGGGCGTGCCTTATGACAAGTGGTGCAGTCGGTATTCTTAGGACGACCCACGTTCATGCCCTTGTGGCAACCCATGCACTGCAGGTGATAGGCGGCCTTAAGGTTAGGACGGTTGGGATTGGCGGGGTCGATTTCCTTGGTATGGCAACTGCCGCACTTGGGAGGCGTAGCCGAAAGCGGGCTTCTGTGGTGGCACGTGGCGCACAGAGTCTCAGGCTTGTTGTGGAAAGCTGAGGCCAGCTTGTCACCCTTGATGCGTTCCATAAGCGAGGACATGTGGCGACGATGCGTGAAGTTGCTCGGCGCATACTTGTCGGCCAGCGCATCAATGGTCACCTTGAGGGGACCTTGCATGGGGGTGAGGGCCTGAACGGGCTTCTGGTTCAACACGGTTTCAGTTGCCAGAGCTTCATTCTGGTCGGGGGGCAGTGTGCCCTTGATGCCCTGCTGCATCTGTTCCGGCGTCATAGAAGACGTAACATTGTGGCAGGTGGCGCACCATGCCTGGTCGCGCTTGGGCGTCACAATGGCGTGACAACCCGCGCATTCGCGCCGTTCTTTGGTTTGCTGTTCATGACAGCTAACGCAGCTCACAGGGGTGTTGCCCTTGGCGCGTTTGGCGATATGGGTCGCATGCATGGCGCGATCAAGCGTCACGAAATTTCCTTCCGCCTTTCCTTCAGTGGTGTGGCAGGTGCTACAGGCCACAGGGTCGCCGGTGTGGTGACATGTTTCACAGTTGGCAATCTTTTTCTCATGATTGAGATGATTGAAAACAGCGGGTTTCATGGCCGCGCCCTTGGGATTGGGCTTGGCGCTTACCGGAAACATGACAATGGCCGACGGCGCGCCGCTGTCTGTCGGCTCCAAAGCTGCGGCCGTGACCGATCCAGCTCCGAGCGCCGTCAGACACGCCGCGCCCGCCAGGGCCAGAGCCGCCAGCAAAAGCAGTGATGTGCCGTTCCTCATGTGCTTGTCCTTTTGCAATCAGACATTACCCCAACGCCCGCCGCAGACATTGCAGCGGGTTCCTCCGTACCCCCTATCCCTGCGGGGGTGAACACGCAGATATTGAAACGGTATCCCAGCATGCAAGACACGTCAAGGAGGTCTCGTTGTTGTAATTGCTTCTTATGCCTTGGGAACAGGGAGCTTGGGATATTTTTCGCTAAAAAGAGAGGTGTGCTGATTGTTCGCGCAACCTATGGAAATGAAGATGTTTTGCGAAAAAAGATCAGTTTCGTGTAACTAGATCTGCATTGTGCTGGTCAACAGACTACAGAAGAGGAGAATATCTGTGCAGAAGCGAAAACTTCAAGATGTTTTTGCGCGATATTTAAAGCATCAGAGACAGAATCAGGCCCGGAGAAGCCGTAAATAACTGTGAGGAGCTGACGGGGCAAAGGAGTGCCCGGCCCGTCCTCGGCAATCATGGCCCTGCGGGAATCGCTGCACGGGCAGCCAAACGCGCCCTGATCATCCGCAAGCAGGGGCATGCGGTTGAGGTCGAGCTTGTCTTTGCCTATACCCGCATATGCTTCGCCCTCGCATCCCAGGCGCAGGGCAATGTTGCCGTGCAGGCAGGCAAGATCATAGGTGCCCAGCGAAAAACCCGTTTCAAGCGAAATCAGGTTGTTTGCGTCCACGGCGGTGTTGATGCGGTAGAGTTCCTTGCCTTGCCGCACGCGGCGGTACAGCGCCTCGGAGGAAATGCGCACGCGCCCCGGATCGCGTCCAAAGGCCTTGAAGGCCTGACGGGAGGGGCCAATCTGCGGCATGTCGGCAAGCTCGGTGCTGTCAAGTGCGTGGCTCAGGCCAGGCAGGATGTTTTGGCTGAAAAATTGCCACAAGCGGGGTTCTTCCGGTCTAAC
>QKDT01000319.1 GCA_003251995.1 Desulfovibrio desulfuricans | reverse complement strand
AGTGGACACGTGGGTATCCGAACAACACCACCAGACCCTCGCGGCTTTTATGCCGTATGCCGTGCCGCCCACGAAAACGTGCCGCGCTACCGCCCCACTGCAACAAAGGGTGGATGGAGCCTATCATGCAGGTGCCAAGGCCCAGCGATTCACCCGCCAGCATGGCGAGGGAAGCCGCCACAAGAGGGTCGGCTGGGTCTGCCCAGGGGGATCCGTAAAAATACATGGAAAGCGGCGCATCATAGGTGACTATATTTGTTCCTGCATCCATGGAAGCTGTAAACGCATTCAGCACGGGCCGAACAAAATTGCGAAACAAGTCGTCATTGGCCTTGCCCCAAAATGGTCGCATCAATGCGAGAAACAAGGGAGATGTAAGCCAGCCAAGAGTTTTGAGATGCTCACAAAAATCGCGGGCAAACACCCGGTTTTTCTCCCGGCTGTCCAGTACGAGTACGTTGACGTCAGAGGGCGGCAAGCCCATGGGGGCGGTGCGTGCTGCGTCAAGAATATGCTCTATCAGTGCAGGCTCTACCTCGTTGGGCAAAAATTCGCGCACGCTACGGCGTTGCCGCAGCAGGGCGTAATAGGCATCAAAACCCGTTGCGCCGCCGCACGGCGGCAAGGTGAAGACATCCTCCGGCCCCAAGGTGCGCCCGCGCACGGTTATGGCCCCTGTGGGACACACAGCCATACAGTGACCACAGCCAACACAGCCAAAAAGCGGCTTGGGCGCAAGCGTTGCCTTGCCGCCCTCCAGCTTCAGGCCAAAGTCCTTGCACACAGACACACATTGACCGCAGCCCGTGCAAAGAGCCGTTTCAATGCTAACAGTTGCCGCATGCCGCGTGCGTGATGTAGGAATAGCCATGGCGCTCCCTTGGCAGCACGATCGGCTGCTGTATAATGGTACTGACCAGCTTGGATGATATCAAGCATGGCCCGCATTGACGTGGCACGGCATTGACAATCTGGCTGTCACACCTGTGACAGAAATCTTTGGCAACAATTTTGCAAATCAACACATATGGATGTTTACAACTACGACCCGGCGACCGTACTCAGCCTGTTGCTCACCATCATGCGTGTGAGCATTGTAATGTTTATGCTGCCGGTGTTCTCCACCAACAACATCCCCATGCAGGTCAAAGGGGCCATTACCATTGTGTTCTGCCTTGGCGTATGGCCGCACCTTACCCTTCCCGCCACCGCCATGCCCGCGCATCCTTTTGATGTGGCGCTGATGATTCTTGGCGAGGCGGTACTGGGTCTTGTGCTTGGCATGGCTGTCAATTTTCTGTTTATGGGTATTCAGGCTGGCGGCGAGCTTCTTGGTTTTCAGATGGGTTTTACCATGATCAACTTTGCAGACCCGATTTCTGGCAACCAGACCGGCGCAACGGCTTTTTTTCTGTGGATGGTGTCACTGCTGGTTTTTCTGAGCCTTGATGGGCACCTGTACATGATCAAAGGATTTATCGCCTCATTCGAGCTTGTGCCGCCGGGCGGATTGTTTATCGGGCCAATGGTCTTGCGCCAGATCATGTACCTGGCCTCGCAGATGTTTATTCTGGCGCTGCAAATAGCAGCCCCGGTCATGGTGGCCCTGTTTCTGGTGGAAGTGGCGCTGGGCCTTATGGCGCGCACCTCCCCGCAGATACCCATCATGGAGTTTGGCTTTCCCATCAAGGTCTTTGTCGGGTTTTTCTTTTTGGGGCTGCTGATGGTCATCATGTCTGACCGCATCGCGTCATTTGTATTGGGTTTGGACGGTCTGTTCGGCAACCTGCTGCGATCAATGAGCCCGTTCTATCAGGCAGGCCAGCCTTGATGAAAGAATTTTTCATTACGAGCGGCACTGCGCCACAGCGCCCAACCAGCGGATATAGTAAAAAACAGGTAATGTTCTGAATCAGATGTACTGGAGCTCCGCAGCAACAATTGAGGGAAATGATTGCAGTGTCCTGCGCAACAATCGCAAAACACTGACGGTTTGCTTTTAATTTGCCATAAAGTGTGACAGGGTTTGCCCCAGAGATATGGGCTGTGCGGCTAACCTTCCGCCTGCCCAGACCTGAAAGTATTTTGCTGTAAACGAGGATCGCATGCGAATAGAACTCATAACTATGTGGTTCAATGAGGAGTTTCTGGCTCCATTCTTTCTTAAGCATTACAGCTATGCCGACAGAATCAATATTCTGTACGACACGGACACGACAGACAATACAAAGAGTATTTGCGAGCAATATCCCAATGTCAGGCTATTGCCGTTCAAGTTTCCCAACATGATGGATGATGAAATTAAAAGGGACATTATTAACAACCTGTATCATACGCTGGATGCAGATTGGATATTGTCCGTTGATTCTGATGAATTTGCCTTCATTAAAGAGCATGATTTCTTTATTTACGACTTCCATAATTTTCTTGCCGCAGACACAAAGCACGATGTCTATAATGTGATGCTGCATCAGGTATATCGGCATGTTACCGACAAGGACCTTGATCCCGCGCTGCCAGCGGTACCACAACGACGGCATGGCGACCCCAACATCACTACGGGCATCAATGCCATGTACAGAAAGCCCGTGCTTGTACGTGGCAAACTGCCACTCAAATGGGGGCCAGGCTGCCACGCCATAACGCGCAGCGCCAAGGCCCTTTCCGTTGCTCCCACCGATGTTCTTGGGGCACACTGGGCCATGGCTGACCCTCAGTTTGCCATGGAGCGCCGCCTTAAAAACAGAAAAGCCCGGCAAAGCCAAAACAACCTCAACAAGCAGCTCACGGTTCACCAGCACACCATCACGGCAAAAGAGCTTACCGAGGATTTTAAACGGCACATGAACGATCCTCAGCTTTTTTAACTGAGACACCGTCAGCCGGATGATTGCAACGTCAGCCTGCTGAACCATGCGATACTTGTAGCTATAAAAAAACTTTTCGGGCGTATCCGCCAGCGGAGGATGGGATGCAACACATATATGAATCATGGTGTGTGCAGATAGACGTTACTAACTTCTGTAATCAGTCATGCCTTTACTGCTCCAGATACAACAGACATCTGAAAAAATCCCAGCGCGCGCACATGCCGCTTGAGCAGTTTATTACCGCCCTGAACTCCTTGCGCCACTGGCCCAAAAAAATCGGCATTATCGGCGGCGAGCCACTTCTCCACCCGCAATTCCGGCACATAAACATGCTGCTGCGCAAGCACTTTCCCAAGGAAAAGCTGGGATTGTGGACATCTGGTCTGCCCCACACCGCACTGGAAGACCCCCGCACCGACAGCGACATCATGAGCACTTACGGCTTTGTGGCCTACAATCCGCATACGCCCGAGCAGCAGGAGCAGTGCAAACACCAGCCGCTCACCGTTGCCATACAGGAAGTGGTCAAGGACAAAGAGCTGATGTGGAAGCTCATTGACAACTGCTGGGTGCAGCGTACGTGGTGCGCCACAATCAACCACAAGGGCGCTTATTTTTGCGAAGTTGCCGCTGCGCAGGATCTGCTGCTCAACGATGGTGCCAATGCATGGCCCATTGAACCGGGCTGGTGGAAGAGATCACCTGTGGAATTCCGCTCTCAGGCCGAAAAACTGTGCCCCAACTGCGGCATGGCCATACCCATGGAGCGCGAGCTTCTGCATAAAAAGAGCGAAAAATTTACCCCGCTGCTGTTGCAGCGATTCCGCGACAACGAGCTCCGGCTTGTTAGGGAAAAAGACGTGGAAATTTTTGACGGAACATTCAGCAAGGACGACATCCGCAACAATATCAAAACGTGGTACCCCGGCAACTACCGCGGCGATCTGGAAGACGACAGCAACGCGCAAGAAGGCCTGGGCTTTACCGGCAAGATTGATTAACGCCACATACCGTAATTGTTTAAGTCCCGCCCAAGGCAGCACTGCCATGGAGCGGGACTTTTTTATTGCCGAGCAATCGCGGGCATCTGGCAAACTACGTAAGTTTGCTTTCAACCGCCTGCAGGGTCCAATCAGCCTGCGGCCCTGCGTAAAAGGCCCGGCTTTCCCTGTCAAACAGTGTCTTTTCTTCAAAGGTCGTGGCGCGTTTGCGAAGCCGCACTTCCATGGAATCCACGGCACGGGGCATGCGCAATACGGCGGGCAGAGCGGTACCCTGCTTTCGCATTTTTTCGCCATAGGGCGAAAATATATATTCGATATTTTCCGTATCAAACCGCCATTCACGCCAGCCAAGATACCAGTGCCACGCCGTATAATACAGCCAACTGTTTTCATTGAAGGCCTGGCGATGAGTGGGATCTTGCCACGCGCCAAGCGAAAGATCATACGGCACGTTGAGATGCAGCTCTCCGCCATCGCGCAGCAGGGTGAGCAGGTTTTTCATGGTCAGGGGAACGTCTCCCACCTGCTCACGCCCGTCAAAAAGGCGTATTTTGTCAAACATGCCTTCCCTGAATGCCACTGGCCCAAAGCGCTGTGTGGAATGCTGCGCCCCAAAATCCAGGGGCTGAGAAATATCAAAAACAAAATCAGGGCTCCACTTGGGGTCAATATCCACGTTGAGGGCCTCGTGCAAAAAGTTTTTGCCAGAGCCTACATTCAGAAAACCGGGTAATGGCAAATACTCTTTAACCGCAGCCTGTTGCGTGCATTCGCCCACATGGGGCCTAAGCACATCCTCAAAGCAATGCTGGCTGAACTGTAAAAAAGCCGCCTTGCCCATGGCATCAATGGCTCTGGGCGAACGCAGCAGTTTGACAATCTGATCCACAAGCTGATCATACGGGGCATAAACACATGCGCCCTCATAGCCTTCGTGAATTTTCGTATCCGGGTTGCACTCGCATACAACACATTTTTTATTGGCCCACAAATACCCCAGACGAATAATTTCCTGAATTCCCGGCAAGTAATAATGCGCGTTCAAAATGATCTTTGAGCGGGCGATCATGATATCCCGATCCATGCCAAAAAGCCCCTGAAAGGCCACGGCATTGACCCCAGCCGCTCTGAGCCGCGCAATAAGATCGCTGCGGCGCTCATTTATAGCGCCGTACATCAACACATCTATATCCTTGGGATACTCAGGATCAATGCGTGACATCTCGGGGCAGTAGCCCATAGGGACATACTCCACACCGTCTATGCCAAATTTGTCTTTAAAGCGTTTGATGTTTTCCTGGCTGTAATCCCAGACTTTAAACTTGGAGCACGCGTCAATATAAAAGGAAGATACACCCTTGCTGCCGTCAACCAGTTGCTCGAGATTATATATGATGGAATTTTCAGGAAGAGCATCAAGCGAAACACCATTACAATCGCAAAGGCCAAGTATGATGTTGGTTACCCCTTGGCATACCGCATTATTCAACACCTGAGGTTCATATCCAAGCCTTTTGAGCGAATGGTACAGGGGCAGGCCAAGATCAACAAAGGCCTGATGACCACCCAAGACAGCGATAGCATATTTTTTACTGTGTATCATGGCTCTTCCATCGCGCCCAATAAAAAGCGTTGCGCAGATAAGTTGTTGCCCGAAAGCACGTTAGTTGCCAAATGGAAAAACACGCTGGATCTACATTATTTATTCCGTATAGGTTCGCTTTATTCCACATAAAAATCAAGGCGCAGCGCCTGCTGTTGCAAAAGCAGAAAGCCATGCCCCATGGGGCATGGCTTTCTGAATGATTTGCAGAATAACATGGGTGGAGGTTGCCCCCACCGGCTATGCAAAGGCGTGCTGCCTAAAACAACTTGTTTCGCTTTGGGTCGCCCTTCAACTATCACGGCTGTTGCCCTCGGGGCAGCCTGTGGTCAGGAGGCCTCAAAAGCGCCGCAACCAGTTTAGCCCATGGCCCTTTGCAACCGGGCAAGGGTTTCATCCTTACCCAGAAACGCCATGATTTCATTGAGGTGCGAGCCGCCCATAAAGCCCATGAGGGCCGTGCGCAGCGGCGGTGCAACTTCTTTGAACTTCAGACCATTGTCGGCAACATAGGCATTGAGCGCAGCCTCCAGGGCCTCCGCGCTAAACGGCTCCACAGCGGCAAACACAGCAGCAAGCGCTTGCAAGTGCGCCTTACCGGCATCGGTAAAGTGCTTGTTCGCGTCCTTTTCCACATAGCAGAGCTCTGCTGCGGGCACCACCAGCGGACGAAAGGCCTCGCCCAGCGCCTTGAGGTTGTTGGCCCGCTCGCGAAACATCACGCACAAGGGTTCAAGGCGTTCTGTCGGCAAGGTGCCAAGCCCGGCCTCTTCCACAAAGGGAGAAACCAGCGCTGCAAGCTCCGGCAGCGGCAGTTCACGCATAAAGTGGGCGTTGCACCATTCCAGCTTGGCAGGGTCAAAGGCCGCAGCAGCCGGGTTGAGGTTGGTGCCGTCAAAATATTCAATGAGCTCTTCCTTGGTGAACAGCTCCTGATTGCCGTGCGACCAGCCAAGCCGCACCAGATAGTTTACCAGAGCCTGCGGCAGCAGACCATCCTGCTGATATTCGATAACTGCCCTGGCACCGTGGCGCTTGGAAAGCTTTTGCCTGTCCGGGCCAAGAATCATGGGCACATGACCAAAACGCGGCACGGGCAGCCCCAGGGCTTCATAAATAAGGATCTGGCGTGGGGTGTTTGAAACGTGGTCGTCACCGCGGATAACGTGGGTGATGCCCATTTCGTAGTCGTCCACCACCACAGCCATATTATAGGTGGGCATGCCATCGGCGCGGCGGATAACCATGTCGTCCAGTTCGGTGACATCAACGGCTATTTTGCCCTTTACCAGGTCGTCAAAAACAACCTTGCCCGCCACGGGCGCCTTGAGGCGCACACAATGTCCCTCGCCGGGACCAATATTCCGTTCGCGGCAACGACCATTGTAACGCGGCTTGAGGCCATTTTGACGGGCCTCCTCACGCATGGCTTCCACTTCTTCCGGCGTGCAGGAGCACCAGTAGGCGTGACCGGTTTCCAGCAGCTTGTCCACATACCGGCTGTACACTTCAGCCCGCTGGGTCTGGTAGGTCAGATCGCCGTCCCAGTCCAGACCAAGCCAACGCATGGAGGCCAGAATGGAATCGGTATATTCCTGCTTGGAACGCAGAAGGTCGGTATCTTCAATGCGCAGGTGAAAACGTCCGCCAGAATGGCGGGCCAGAAGCCAGCAAAAAATGGCGGTACGTGCGCCGCCTATGTGCAGATGCCCGGTAGGGCTGGGTGCAAATCGGGTTACCACTTGAGTCATATTGCTTTCCTTGAAACTGGCGTTGGGGGCAAGGTCGCGCATGGACGGCTGAGTGTCAAGAGCCACCACCCCATTGAAGGCGGTTTTGCCGTACATGGCGGGCCTGCTGGCAGCGGCGCAGTACCAGCGTTACGTTGCCGGGCGGCTGTAGAGTTTGAGTGTGCGGCGCAGCTCGGCAAGGTTGATGGGCTTGGTCAAATGCGCGTTCATGCCTTCTTGCAGGCTGCGCTCGGCATCGCCCCGCATGGCGTAGGCCGTCATGGCAATGATGGGCACGGTCTTTGCCCTTGGCTGGCTGCCAGCGCGGATGCTGCGCGTGGCGGAATAACCGTCCATAACCGGCATCTGCACATCCATGAGGATGACATCAATCTCTTCGCTGCGCTGGTTCCAGATTTCCACCGCCTCCTGTCCATTGACGGCAGAAACACACGTGATGCCCATGTCGTCCAGCAGCACTTCCATAATTTCGCGGTTGATATCGCCGTCTTCAGCCACCAGTACCCGCAGGCCTTTCAGGGATGCGGCATCATCCCCGTTGCTGTCATCCACATCTTTTTGCGCGCAGCTTTCGTTGCAAATGGCAAAGGGCAATTCCACACGAAAAACGCTGCCCTTGCCCGGTTCGCTCTGCACAGAGATGCTGCCGCCCATCAGGGTTGTCAGACGGCGGCACAACGAAAGACCTAAGCCCGTACCGCCAAACCTGCGGGTGATGGACGTATCCGCCTGCGAAAACGGCGTAAAGGCACGATCCAGTTCTTCCGCAGACATGCCAATGCCTTCATCACTCACAATAAAGGCCAGCCGCGCGCTGTTTTCATTCTGCTCCAGCAGCTCTACGGCCAGCCTTACGATACCGCGCTCTGAAAACTTCAAGGCGTTGCCGCCCAGGTTCAGTAAAATCTGGCGCAAACGCAGGGCATCACCTGAAAGCACCCGAGGCACGCTGGGGTCAATCTGACTTTCAAGGCCGAAATTTTTTTGCTTGTGCCCAACCTTTGGGCGCAACAAAGACATGACCGCTTCAAGCTCATTACGCGGCTCAAAGGGCAGGTTTTCCAGCTCCAGGCGATTGGCCTCAATTTTTGAAAAGTCCAGGAGATCGTTGATGATATCCAGCAAAGATTCACACGTTGAATGGATTTTTTCCACATAATCCCGCTGCTGGGGATTCAACGGAGTATTGAGCACCAGATGCGCCATACCCATGATGCCGTTCATGGGCGTGCGTATCTCGTGGCTCATGTTGGCCAGAAAAATACTTTTGGCGGCGTTGGCGGCCTCGGCGCTCTCCTTGGCCTCGCGCAGAATCCGCTCGTGCTGGCGGGCTTCCGTCACGTCGCTCACATAGCCAGCAATACGCAGCATACCCGGCCCGGTCACCACCTCATAGGCCAGCGCATACCAGCGCAACCCCTTGCGAGGATGCGCAACCCGCAAATCCAAATGCTTCTGCCCGCCAGCTTCCCAAAGCGCCGGGTTACACAGTTTGCGCCACTTGGGCCGGTCTTCGTTCACAATGCGCGAATCCATGATTTCCAGTCGGTTATCCTCGCCAGAAGCCGAGTGGATGCCAAACTGCTCATAAAAAACATCGTTACCTGTAATATCCAGCCGGGAGCCCTCCATAGGGGCTATTTCAAAAACTCCAAGCCAGCCCAACCGACAGGCCAACGAAAGCCGCACAAGCCCATCACGCAAGCTTTGGTGCGCCTCGTGCAGCTCTGTCATGTCCTGATGATAGCCGACAATCCGCACCACACCATCCTGCTCGGAACTGATGCGTCGCCCGCCGCAGCGCACAGGTACCAACCCCCACGAGGGGTGATTGTACTGATAGCGCACCTCATGCATGGCAGTATCGGCAAGAAATTCGTCGTAGATGATCCAAAGATGCTGCCGGGAACGATCATCAACCCTGTCTACCCAAAAATTGAAACATTCTGCGGGGGTCATCTCTTCACTTGCGCCAAGCAGACGCAGGGTAACGGGGTTGGCCCGCATGGACATACAACCGGTAGTTCTGTCACACTCCACGACCCATAGCCCAACGTTCGCCGCAGCCAGGGCTTCCTGGCTCCAGTCTTCGTTGCGGTTTACGTCATTCACTGTGCTTTTTACCGTCATGGCTACCCCGCTTTCCTGATATGTAATGCATAGCGGTTTTACGGTTTTAAGACAATGCCATACCGGCACCGGCTTGCAAGCGCTATGCACGCATGCGCAGCAAGATAAAACAAAAAATATTTGCAATGCCACAAGGTTGTCACATATGGCTATTGCAGGCAGACGCACAGGGTGCTAGTGCTTCCAACTGTTAACCAAATACACAATACGGATGAAAGGCCCGAGCCCTGCGACAACACACGCAAGAGACGGAGCAGCCTTTCCGGCCTGAAAGCCAAAGGATGAGGCATATGAAAAACGCCACAGTCGTTATCAAATACGGCGGACACGCCATGGACAAGCCAGAACTCAGTTCAGCCTTTGCCACAGACCTGGCGCAGCTTTCTGCACAGGGCATGAACTTTGTGGTGGTACACGGCGGCGGCCCGCAGATTTCGGCCCTGCTCAAGCGCCTGAATATTGAAAGCCATTTTGTGGACGGCCTGCGCGTTACCGACGCCGCCACCATGGAAGCCGCAGAGATGGTGCTGTGCGGGCAGGTAAACAAGGCAGTGGTCAACGAATTTACACGCCAGGGCGTACGTGCGGCGGGCATTTCGGGCCGCGATGGCGGATTGCTGCGTGCAACCGTTAAAAATCCCGCCCTCGGCCTGGTGGGCACGGTGGAAGCCGTTGACCCAGCCCTGCCCCGCTGCCTGCTGGAAGGCGGCTTTGTGCCGGTGGTGGCCCCGGTGGCCTCCGGCCCCAACGGCGAAGCTCTGAACATCAATGCAGATACCGCCGCTGGCGCTCTGGCAGGAGCCATCGGAGCAGAATATTTTGTGCTGATCTCTGACGTGCCCGGTGTGCTGGACGCGGACGGCAGACTTATCCCCAGCCTGAACCGCAAGGAAATTCAGAAGCTGCGCGAAACCGGCGTTATCACCGGCGGCATGATCCCCAAGGTGGAAGCCTGCCTCAACGCTCTGGACGCGGGCTGCCAGCGTGCGCTCATTCTTGACGGACGTTCGCCCTCAAGCCTGCGCCGCTATCTGCTTGACGATGCGCCCCTGGGAACTGTGGTTGCCAACTAACGTACATAGTAGAGTGATGTTTTGCGAGGGATGATCCCCTTGCCCAAGGCATCAGAAAGGCCCGAAACCGTGTGCGCGGATATGCGCGATGCGGTTTCGGGCCTTTCACATTTATGAAGGATCAATTTTTTCAGCGGCCCCGCCGCACCCACCATTCCCGCTCCACCTGTCCATACCACCAACGGTTATGGTCTGCGCGCAGCACAGCTTCCGCCACATGCTGCGCCGCAGGGCTGCGCAGGCGTTTTACCGCGCTTTCAAGCCACTGGGCAGCAAAGGCATTGCCCTTGTCCAGCTCTGCCTTGAGGTTGCAGATCAGATCGAGCTGGTCGGCATCATGCGCCAACAGGGATTCCCGGCTGGATTCATCTTCCAGCTCGTCCCAAAGGGGCAGCACATCTTCTTCCAGCCCGGTGCCAGCCACACAGTCTTCCAGCGCTTTACGCGCCTGGCACTGCGCATAGCGGTGGTTTACGTAGTTCAGATCGCCGGTGCGCGCCTCGTGCAAATCGTGAAACAGACAAAGATACGTCACCCGCGCCGGGTCCATATTGCACATGCGGGCCAGCACGTATCCCATGACGCTTACCCGGTAGGAGTGCTCTGCCACGTTCTCCTGCCCGGTGCCCAAAAAGGCGTACCCTGTGCGGGGTGTGTGGCGTAGCATGCCGACCTCGTTAAAAAAATCCGCCAGTCGGTCCAGCCGCTCCGCGCTGACGTCCATAGCCGGAAAATCACCGTTGTTGCTTGTGGAATCACTCATACCTGTTCCATACCGAGACGGGCGGCCCGTGGCAAGGATGCGCCATGGCGAGAAGACTGGGAGTACAGAGCGAGGGGATGCGGAGATGGGCGGGGCGAGGGAACGCCTCCGGCGGCTTAAGGGCTGCTCCCTTAAGAATCCGTTTTCAGGTTCCGCGTCTGTCAAACTTTTGTTCTGATGCCTCGAAGACCATTTTTATGGTCTTGGTGGTCAGGCACGCTCCCCTTGCCTGACGGGCTGAATAATCATCGCATGTGTGAACCAAGGGATTTTGTGCGCAAACAAGGAAGGCGTGCTTTTTCATGCAGGGAGTGTACGCGCTTTAGCCGTTGCGACAAAGGAAGCTACGGATAAAGGCAGCAGCGCTTATGGTACCCGACCGAAATGAAAAAGCATGCCTGACGCAGTCTGCGCGCAAAACAACCCGATCACTCCAAACCGTACTTGCGGAGCTTGTTATGGAGGGTAGCCCTCGTAATGCCCAACTGCCGCGCGGCCTCGCTTTTGTTGTCGCCGGTCTGGCGCAATGTTTCCTCGATGGCGCGGCGCTCCACCGCATCCAGGGGCAGACCTGCCAACGAGGCGTCCACCTCGGGCTGGCGTTCATCGGGCAAGGCGGGGCCAGTGATGATGGAGGGCAGCTCGCGCTCGGTGATGAGATCGCCGTTACAGAGAATCACGGCACGCTCCACGGCGTTTTCCAGCTCGCGCACGTTGCCGGGCCAGGGATAACGCAACATGTAGGCCAGCGCCTGAGGAGAAAATCCCCGCACGGATTTACGGTTGCGGCTGGCAAAACGCTCAAGAAAATGCGCGGCGAGTACGGGGATATCTTCCCCCCGGTCGCGCAGGGGCGGCACGTCGATACAGATGACGTTGAGGCGAAAGTAGAGATCCTCGCGAAAGCGCTTTTGGGCCACTTCTTCCCGCAGGTCGCGGTTTGTTGCTGCCAGCACGCGCACATCAACCGTTATGGCGGCATCGGCGCCCACGCGCTGCACTTCGCCCTGTTGCAAGGCGCGCAGCAGTTTGGATTGAAGAGGAAGGGGCATTTCGCCTATTTCGTCCAAAAAAAGAGTACCGCCGTTGGCCTGGGCAAAACGCCCCTCGCGCCGCCGGTCTGCGCCGGTGAACGACCCCTTTTCATGCCCAAACAGCTCAGATTCCAACAAATTTTCCGCAAGCGCGGCGCAGTTTACCGTTACCAGAGGTTTTTCGGCCCTGGCGCTGGCGCAGTGCAGGGCACGGGCCACCAGCTCCTTGCCTGTGCCGGATTCGCCAGAAATAAGTACGGTAGCCTCGGTGGGGGCAACAGTGGCGATGATCTCCTGCATGGCGCGGATAGAGGCACTGCGACCAAGAATACCGGGGCGGGCGGCGGCGTCACTGAGCTGGCGGCGCAGTTCCCGGTTTTCAACGCTGAGGCGTGAATGTTCGATGGCTTTTTCAAGCGTATGCCTGAGCGCTTCAAAATCAAGCGGTTTTACCAGATAATCGTATGCGCCAAGGCGCAGGGCCTCCACGGCGGTTTCCACAGAGGAATAGGCCGTCATGAGTACCACGGGCAAAGCGGGATTATACTCAAGGATGTTTTTGAGCGCGTGTATGCCGTCCATGCGCGCCATGCGTACATCGGTAAGTACGGCATCAAAGGATTTCTCACGCACAAGGGTAACGGCCTCATCGCCGTCCGTGGCTTCCTCCACGGCGTATCCCCAAGAGCGCAGCATAGTGCGCAGCATGCCCCGGTGGGCATCATCGTCATCAACAACCAGTATGCAGTTGCTCACCGTATCCTCACTTTATACTTGGCAAAACCCAAATTGCAGACCACGCCTTTACGGTACGGATCATTTTTTGTGCTTATCCTGCGCGACTGCGCCTTCCGCCGCGCGTGGCAGCCAGATGTGGAACGTGGTTTCACCCCGGCGCGCAGCCTGGGCGGGGCGAGAGGTCACGCTGATTTCGCCGTCGTGGGCCTCCACAATCTTGTGAACCATGGCAAGCCCCAAACCCGTCCCCTGCCCCTTGGTGGTGTAGTAGGGATCAAAAATATGCGGCAGTTGGTTTGCCTCAATGCCCGTGCCGTTGTCGCGCACCATAAGGCACACGCGCCCCTTGCGCTCCACAATAGCAAGCGTGAGCTGACCACCATCGGGCATGGCGTCCAGAGCGTTGAGGCACAGGTTCAGCAAGGCTTGCCCCATGCGCTCGGGGTCTGCCATGGCAAGCGGCACACGCCGGGGCGACCGGCAGACGATCTTGACCTTGCGCTTGTCCGCATCCTGATGGATGAGGCGCGTTACGTGATCCACCACAAGCTTGAGGTCTGCCGGGTGCGGGCTCACGTCACTGGGCCGCGAAAGACCAATAAGATCCATAATCACGCGATTGAGGCGGTCAACCTCATGCACCATCACGTTGGCTGCCTCGCGATCCTCGCTGCCCTCGGGAAAGCGCTGACCAAAATAAGTGGCGTAGCCTTTGATGGAGCTTAAAGGATTGCGGATCTCATGCGCCACGCCCGCGGCAAGGTTGCCCACAGCAGCCAGTTTTTCCTTACGGCGCACCTCTTCTTCCAGACGCCGCACCTTGCCCTCTGCCATGCGCTGCCGCTGACGCGATTCGCGCGCCCGCTCGGCATAGTACAGGGCAACCAGGCAGGCCAGCCCCACAAGCAGTGTCACGGCTGCCAGCATGGCTACGTAATCCCGATTTTGGCTGCGTGTGATTTCAAAGGGTGAAAGATCCAGCCCCAAAAAAATCACCGGCAGGGGGAACCCACGTGGGAGGTCGCGCATACCTGGTGAAAACTGCCTGTACACGGTAAACACGCGTTTGCCCTCCATGCGCATGATGCCCCAGTGGGGCAGCATGTCGGGGGCAAGATCGCGCATGGTAATTTCATCGGCCTCGCGCCCCCCCACCTGCAATATTTCGCCAAGGCGGGCGGGGTTGCTGTGCGCCACAATGGTGCCGTCGGGCATGGTCACAGCCACAAAAACAATGCCGGGGCTCTCCGCCATTTCTTCCAGCAGCACTTGCAGGCGCACGCCAGCCTCGCTGCGCATGCCAGAGCGCAAAATGCTCTCAAATGCAATGATCAGCGACGACCCCTTTTCTGCCAGCAGGCGGGCCATGGCGGCCTCGCTGCGGTCAATGGAAATAAGGGTCAGCAACGTCACCATAAGCGCCAGCACCACCGCTGCCCCACCCAGCAGCAAGCCGAGCGGCGTGTGCGCGCCAACATTGCCGGTCTGAACCGATTTTGCTCTGCTGCTCGGGTTTGCAACGGCTGCGCCGGGTGGCGCGGCCTCGGGCACGTTTTTGTCAACGGTGCTGTTTTCCGTATTCATGCGGTACGCTCTATATTTCGTGCAGCTTCGCCGGAGGCGCGCTGCGAGTAAAATTTTTTGCACGCTTTTTGCAAAGAAAATAACATTCCTGTCGCCCATGGGCCAGGAATCTTGCCACCCCGCTCAGTGCTTGGTATGAGAGCGGGACGAGTTTATTTCCCAGAAGGTCTTTTATGATGAAACCCCTTCTTTCTCTTTGTGTTTTGGCCAGTCTATGCCTCCCCCAGCCAACGGCGGCGGATCAGACCGACTATGCGGAATATACACCTTCGCCGGAAAGCCCCGCTGCTGCCCACGCAGTAAACATGCGGGCCTGGCTGCAACAGCTTTCGCCCGTGCAACGGGCCAAAGCCCAAGCAGTCATTGACGAATATACCCCAAAGGTGAACGAACTGCGCAAAAGCATCATGCAGAAAAAAAACGAGCTTGCCCACCTGAGCTATAACCAGACCACCTCGCCGGAAACCCTGCCCCGTCTGGGGCATGAACTACAGCAGTTGCGAGATGAACTGCGTGCTCTTTTGCAACGAGCAGACCAGCGCATGGATACAGAGGTGGGCGTTCCGCTTGGCAGCCCGCAAACTCGTGGGTGCAGCATGGAATACCCCGGCCTGTCTACCTCCGCCAGCAAATAACCGCGACAACATGTTCGCTACAACACGCGCCTGCCTTTTTGGTGGGCGCGTTTTTTATTTGGTTTTGCCTTGGCACCACTGTAAGAAAATTATGCAGATGTACAAATTTTATACAGAGACAATTGCCGAATGTATAAAAAACATACGCTTCTCTGCCCGGTGGCGCAACGCAATAAGCCAGAATCCAAATAACTATATGATTTTAAACAATAATAATTGTTTGGCACGCGCATTGCTTTATAGCTTGCAAACGTTGCACGACAACGAAACCATATAGGCCAACATAGTTTACGAGGTAGCCTTCCATGAAATCTCAAAAAATCGCCATTGTAGCCATACTAGCAGCAACCCTTATGGGAAGCGCCGCCATTGCATACAGCCAGCCTTCCCCGGCTGGAGATATGCCGGAAGGCATGCGGGACATGGGTGGCTGCCAGGGTGAAATACCCTGCCCCGGCATGCAGGGATATGGTATGCCAGGCATGATGGGTCGCGGGGCGTACACCCCCGAGCAACAACAAAAATACGATGCAATCGTGAGCGAATTTGCCAAGCAGATGGAACCTGTAAAGGACCAGATGTTTATCAAACGTCAGGAGCTGCGCGCCCTGCAAAATGCCTCCAACCCTGATATTGCGGCTGTGCGCGCCACTGCAACCGAGATGCTGCAACTGAGAAAGCAGATCGGTCAGATGCACGAGACCATGACCCAGCGCCTTGAAAAGGAAGTGGGCAAGCCTGCGGCAGCCATGCCGCACCCCAATGCCCATGCCCCGGCGAAACAGCAACACGGTGCGGCCCAGTAACCACAGTAAAATTGGAATTGCTGCACCACTCGTCCGCCCAAGGCGGTTGAAATATACAGATAAGAACAAATTTCCGTCCTGCCCTCTTCCCCCAAGGGTGGCATAGCGGAGCCTCCAAAGAACCTCCTCCTTTGAACAGAACCTTTTAACCATCAACACCCTCCCTCCCTTCTCGGCCGCCGGTTCCCCCCCGGCGGCCGCCTCCATTTTGGCAGCCAGAAACGCAAAACCCGCCTTCAGGACGGGTCTTGTGCTTTATTGCAGGCGTGGCGGAAGAGGGATGCCTCCCCTCAATGCTGATAGAAAACTGTGGCTCAAAGAGATGACGAAGGTGGCAAAATAAAATTTTTGCTAGCAGATCAAAATAGTTATTTGTTCTATAAAAAAACAAGCTGCGGTTCTGAATCATTGTCAAAAAATACAGATCGCAACCCCAGCGCACTCCAGGGGGCGCGCAGCTCGCCACCTGCACCCCAAAAGAAACCCTGCACCGAACGGGGCAAGTGAAGATCAAAGCGATAATCAGGCCCGGACGCGGCCTCACCAAGCAAATCTTTCACTGCCAGCAGCAACGCGCGCCCCTTAACCCTGCCCCCAAGTTCCTTGTCCACAGGCCCCGCGAGCACAGCCTCATTCAGCCCCGGCTCCGGGGCCAGGCCCATGCGGATCACCGGTACGCCCGCTCGCGCAGCCATAAGCCAGCCATGGGCAAGGGCATCAAGCGTGGCCTCAAGCGACCATGGCGCATAGCTGCCCCCGCGCCACATGCCAGCAAGACCTGTACCCTCCAAAGCCAGGCAGGGGTAAAAACGCAGCATTGTCGCCCCTGCCGCAAGAGCCTTTGGCACATCTTCTTTAAAATCATCCGGGGTATGCCCGGGCAT
>QKDT01000224.1 GCA_003251995.1 Desulfovibrio desulfuricans | reverse complement strand
AGAGAGGCGCGTTCCCCGGAGCGCCGTGTCATGCTTGCGGTACAGAACCTGGATAACCAGGTCGGGCGCCTGTATGTCCTTTCCGGGCTTCCCGGTTTTACCGGGCATGCACACACAAGGTCAGTGACGGCTCCCTATTATATTCTTGTCAGGTTAGCACCGAGGCATAAATCACGCGCGTCCCAGGGAAGCGCCAAAGGAGCCTAAGCCGACTCCTCTATTTTTGAAAGCAAGGCTGAGACGCGATTCTGCACGTCGGCCTGCTCTTTCTGCGATTGCAGCAAATCATCCGCCAGTCCAAGGGCCATAAAAGTCAGCAGAATGTCCTTGGTCTGCCCTCCGTGGAACCTTAGCTTCTGGTCTGCGAACCGTTCCTCCACCAGCCGCACGGCTTCCTGCACGCGCCGCATGTCGGCTCCAGGCTTGAATGCAATGCTCAGCCCAAGAACGGTGAGGTTGATAGTATCCTGGTTCACAAAAACCTACTCGACGCTGTCGTGCTCCTGAATCCTACGCAACAAGGCGTCTATGCGATTCAGCGCCTCAATACGCAGCGTTTCTTCGTTTTCAAGAGCTTCGCGCAGCTTTTGGTTTTCCTCATCAAGTGCGTCATTTCGAGCTGCCACAGCGGCAGACTCCGCACTGACTTTCGCGTTTTCCGCCTTCAGGCGGTCAAGTCGGGCCAAAAGCGCCTCGACCTGCGATTCAAGCTGCTCCAAAAGTTCCATGATTTGTAGATAACACTGCGGAATGACCTTGGCAAGAATGGATGCGCCCATGTGAAAAAATACCCGCGCCGGATTATGCCGACGCGGGCAAAAACAAGCAAAACCAGATGCCATTCAGGCAGTTAGGGCCACAGGGAATATTAGGATTTTGAGCCAAATATTCTCAAATTTTACTGGCGCCCACGCCGGTATTCTACTGTTCCACAAAAGGCAGTGGCGTCTTAAACTATAACTCTTTTGTACAGTAAGAGATGTTGCGGCACCGCTTAACATTGAACGGTGACTACCACACCCATCAGTGCTACTTTATTACAGAAACACCCTAGCGGTTCTTGCGGGGCATATTTTTTTGTCTTTCGCGCGCGATAGCCAGTTCACCATTGGGTACATCGCGGGTAATCACCGAGCCAGCACCCACAAGAGAATCATCCCCCACGCGCACAGGGGCTACCAGGGCAGTATTGCTGCCAATAAAGGCGTAGCGCCCGATTTTGGTCTGGAACTTGTGCTTGCCGTCGTAATTGCAGGTGATTGTTCCTGCGCCAATGTTGGTACCCTCGCCAATCTCTGCATCGCCAAGATAGGTAAGGTGGTTGGCCTTGGCACCTTTGCCCAGGTGAGCTTTTTTGAGTTCCACAAAATTGCCCACATGCGATTGCTCGTCCAGCACAGCACCGGGGCGCAGACGGGCAAAAGGCCCCACCAGGGCAGCGTGACCCACGCGGGCTTTTTCCAGATGGGAAAAAGAACGGACTTCGGCATCGTTAGCGATTACGCAGTCGCGCACAACACAGTGCGAGGCAACGCTGGCTCCGCGGCTGATGCTGGTGCGCCCGTAAATTTCGCACGGGCCTGTCAATTCCGCACCTGGTTCAATCTGCGCCAACGGCCCCACGCGTACCATATCGGGCGCATGCACAATAACGCCCGAAGCGAGCAAATCGCCCACAATGCGGGCGCGCAAGGTTTCTTCCATGCGAGAAAGTTCCACAGGAGAATTCACGCCCATAAGTGAATCATCACGACCGCACTGAATGCCGAGAACTTCGTATTTTTCCGCAACAGCAAGACCAATGAGGTCGGTGATATAATACTCACCGCTCTTGTTGCTGTTGTTCAGGTGAGGCAAAAGGCTTTCTACAGCGCCAAGACTGCAATAATACATACCCGCATTGACCTCGTTGGAGGGCGGCCCGTAAAGCGAAGAGTCATAATCCTTGGCTTCCACAATGGCCTTGACCTTGCCCTGCTGACGCACCACTCTACCGTATGCGCCGGGGTTATCCAGTTCAATGGTGGCAAAAGCCAGATCAGCGCCTACAGCCTCTGCAAGAAAAGAACGAACCAGAGATTCTGAAAGCAGGGGGGCATCACCGTTAACAACCAGCAGATGCGTGCAGCCAGCCTCGGTCAGTGCGGGTAGTGCCTGTATGAGGGCATGCCCTGTGCCAAGCTGCTGTTCCTGCAGAACAAAGCGGGCATCAGGAAAAGAAGCCTGCACCATTTCGGCGCGGTGCCCGGCAACTATCCAGATATCCTCCGCAAAAACGGGGCGCAACGCTTCAACAACACATGCAAGCATGGGTTCGCCCAGCAGAGTCTGCAACACCTTGGGTCTGTCCGAGTGCATGCGGGTTCCCTTGCCCGCCGCCAGAATCAAAGCCGCGTTCTTCGGCATGTATATCTCCTTAGTCCGCCACATATGGCGGGAAACTGTGCAGGCAGACCAATAGCCTCTTGCGGGTCAAACAGCAAGACCACCATACAAACAAGCGTAGAGCGGCTGGGAGCCTTAGCCCGCGCGCACCTGCGCTGGTAGACCAGAAATACAAAGTTTGGCGTAGGTGCTGCGCAAGCGCGCGTCCAGCGCCTCCGCAGAAAGGTCTGCCAACCTCGGAAACATGCGCTTGAGTACCATTACAGCCTTGCCCGCTGCGGGGGTCAGTTGCAAACCAGACCAGTTGGCGAGGCGCAAACACCGCCCGCCGTAATACATATGAATATGGTGCAAATTGTCCGAACCATCGCGCGGCGCTTCCTGATTAAACAGCGGAGCGGCACTGAGCACAGCCCGTGTAAAAAATTCCTGCATGATCACCATGCGCGAGGGGTCAAGCTGGCAAAGATACCCGGCAGAAACAAGGCAACCCGCGGCATGCGCCAGCCAGCCAGCGCATTTTGCATGATCAGGAAAGCGCGGCAGGCTGCGCAACATGTCGCATATTTTTTCCTGCATAAGAGAATCGTGGCTAAACATGGGGCGCATATCGCGGGTCGAATTGTCGCCGTGCCGCCTATAAAGCACCATGCCGTCTGGGTTCACGCCCACTTTTGCCCCCATGCCATAGCAGCGCAACCAGTATTCCTGATCTTCGCAATAGCGGATGCTGTCGGCAAAATAACCAACACGTCTGGCAAGAGCCTTGCGCATCAAAAAACAGTGTATGGGGGCAAGATTGGCGTTGCACGCATGGACATCCCAATGACTGTTGACCAGCGACCAGAGCGCCAGCCCCCCATCGCTCTGCCCCTGCTGAATATCCATGCAGCGGCAAATGGTCATGTCCAGCTCTGGCTGGGCTTCAAAAATCCGCAGATGACTGGCTAGCAGATCCGCGGCAAAAAGGTCGTCGGCATCCAAAAAAGCCACAAAATCACCCTGTGCCGCACGCAGACCAGCGTTTCTGGCACCAGAAGGGCCCGTATTATCCTGATGGATAAAGGTGATGTCTGATCCCAGGCCTTGGGCAACCTCTACGGTATTGTCGGTTGAGCCATCGTCCACCACTATAACTTCCACATCAATGCCCGGCCCGCGCTGGCTGAGCACGCTCGACACGGCCTGTGGCAAAAATGCGGCATAATTATGGCTGGGGATGATGACGGATACCAGAGTTTGCGCGGGCATGCTGCCTCCTGCGGTGCTGCGGAGCAAGGGGGTATCCCCCGCCCCGCACGAATATTGGGATATTTCGGTTGGCCCGCACGGGCATGCCGCAGAGCAATTTCAATAAGGATTGCTCTCGTTTCGCATTTTGCTTTAGCTTTTCCAAACAAACGTAAACACCTGCTCCACATCGGGGTGCAGGGTATGATGAACCGGGCAGCTCTGGGTACAACGCTCGATCACCATTTTCTCTTTTGCAGAATACTCGCGGTCGGGCATTTTAAAGACAACTTCAATCTTGCCGATGCGGCGCGGATCGGCGCTCATGGTCTTGTTGATTTCCATCTCTGTGCCGGTCACGTCCACACCATGTGTCTTGCCGTAAATGCCAATAATGGTCATGGCGCAAGCCCCAAGTGCGGTGGCACACAGATCGGTGGGCGAAAAAGCCGCTCCCAGCCCCTGATTGTCGGAGGGGGCATCTGTGATGATTTTTGTACCGCTCTGATTATGCACGCACTCTACACGCAGATCACCAAGATATTTTGCGCTGACGGTGGCCATATCGACTCCTGCTGTTTTGCCGTGTAAACGGTATTAAAAGTGATTAACCAAAAACATTATGCTCACGTAGCGTATTACAGGCAATAGCCAACAGGGTCAGCCCGCCCAAAAACTCTGCCCAGCCGTTGACCGTGCAAAGGTTTGCCAGGGCCTTGCCCAAATACACGCCCGCAGCGGTAATAGCAGCGCAAACCACGCCAATTACCACCGAAGGCCCCCACACGGTTGTTCCCAAAATGGCAAAAGAAAGGCCCACTGCAAGCGCGTCTATGCTTGTGGCAACGCTCAGCACCAGCAGGTTACGCCCCGCTGTGGGGTCTACCGACGGGCGGGGACAACAAGAGCTCGCCCGCAATGCCGAAACTCCCGACAGCATCATCTTGCCGCCGATCCAGCCCAGCAAGCCAAAAGCTATCCAGTGATCCCACGCCTCCATATAAGAAC
>QKDT01000075.1 GCA_003251995.1 Desulfovibrio desulfuricans | reverse complement strand
CCTCGGGGCTGGACGCTGTTTCCTTTGCATCCTTGCTATCTATCACGGCATTGGGGGGTAATGGCTGCGGGTCGAGCCTGTCATACACGCGACCTTCAAGCTTGACATCGTTCTTGAGGGTTATGGCGCATTTTTGCCCAGGCTTGAGGGCATTGGCGGCATCTTGCGTAAAATAGGCCAGAATCCAGAATGATTTTTGCGCTTCCTTGCCTTCTGGCAGCAACAAAACCACAGGTTCGCCGCGCTGCACTGTCTGCCCAGGCATGGCGATACCGCGCAAGATGCGCCCATCCTGCGGAGCATAAAGATTGCCATCCACCGCCTGCTGCGGCACAGCCGTCATAGCCGCCCCCAATGCGCCCAAAACATACTGCGGCGCATAGCGGTTACGCGAAACCAGTTGCTTATAGCGCAGGGTTTCCGCCCGCACACGGGTAAGCTCCTGATCCATGGCAGCGCGCACCAGGCTGACCTGCTCAAATTCTACAACGGCACGCTCCTTAGCAAGGCGAGACTGAGCTTCTGCCTGTTTGGCAGCCGCATAACGAGCGCTGCCCACGGCGCGTTCACCGCCCTGGCTATCCAGTGAGCGCAAGGCAAGTTGTGCGCGCACATGTTCTGCAACGCGTTCTTCGCGCGCTTTTTGCTTCAAATCTTCATCATGGCGGGCCTGCGCTATACGCTGCACCATCTCCCGCTCCGAATCCTGGGCCTGTTTAAGGCGGGCCGCAGTTTCCTCTATACTTGGCGGGCCAGCCATAACACGTATGCTGGCTGCCTCGCGACTGGCTTCATCCATACGCCTGGCGTAGCCGCTGGCATCAAGCCTTGCCAAGACCTGACCTTTTTTGACGTGATCGCCCTCCCGAACCGCTACAGACTCCACCTTGGCAGGAAACTCGGATGAGACCGCATACACCATGCCATCGAGCATGGCCCAGGTGCTTGTGACACGCCCGGCCTCTATCCACCACCACCCGCCCGCAACCAGACAGGCTAGCACCCACAGCGGCAATAGACGCAAAAACAGGCGACCATGTTTTTTTAATTTGGCTTCGGGCATTTGCAAATAAATCGGTTCAGGCATGTCGCGTCCTGTAGGGTTGGGGCATTTTCATGACATTATCATAAAAACATGCAGATACCGTACCATCATGGCTGCAATACTCTTTACAAGCCGCACGCAGACGCTTACAAAGGCTGCATTCACGGAGAAGGCGGCGTAGTAGCTGTCAAAACTCCGCCAGGGGAGTCCACATATCATGGTCTTATCGCGAATCTGTGCCCTGCTTTGCCTGGGCTGCCTGCTTGCCGGCTGCGGCACCACCCGCCCTGTGGTTGTGGTGGAAAAAGATGAATTCATCAAAATGGCGCATAACATGCCCAAAGAATTGCAGGCTCGCGACCTGCTGGACAAGGACCGCTCGTACACGGCGCCCTTGTCCTTTAAGGGTTTGAAAGACTACGGCGACATTCTGTTCACCCGTCTTTCCCCCTCGTTTATGCTGCAAAATGATACGGCGCACGATGTTTATCTTGGCGAAACATTTTCCGCCACCATCCTGCCCGACAGTCGCGTGCAGCATTTCCCCAACGGTTTCAGCATCAATCATGCCACGCAGAAGCTTAAAGTCAATATGGTTGCCATAGCTGACTGGAACGGCGACGGACAGGACGAGTGGGTGGTCTCCTGCTACGTGGAGCCCAAGAGGGGTGGTCGCACACGCATTTATTATGTGCTGGTGCCGCCGCCGCTCAACAATGAAGAAAAACTCAAGGGCACTGTTGCTGCCGTGTATGAATGCTTTGGCCTTTCCTGCACGCTCTATGTGCGTGACAGCAAGGTCATTCAGCGCGATGCCGCCGACCCGCTGCTGCCGCCCACCGAAGTGCATGATGTTGTGCCCGGTTTGCAGCCGGTAACTACCCCGCCCAACAAATCCAAGCAAAAGAGCGATGGTCTGGAAGAACGCAGCCTGTAAGGGGCGCAGTTCACCAACCACTGCGATATAATTGCCAAAAGGCTGTCGGTTCATCCAGAACTGGCAGCCTTTTTTACTGCCACCCGCGCATTGATTTGATCCAGCGCGGCCCTGCGCTGGCAGGTTTATTCAAGAGCCATTAGATCAGCGCACGGAAGCAACGGGCAGCCCCGGTGCAAACCCGAATGGCATCAGGTTTGGATTTCACAGGCATTGGTATCGAGGATGGGTTCAGGCACGGGCATCATCTTTGTGCATCCGGCATGAATCGGGCTGGCACGCCACATGGCCTGGCGGCCCTAATCTTGGCGGGTGCGCCAGTTAGCCTCCAAGCAGGGCCGAAGTAATAAAGGCGCTTTGCAACGAATCCCTATTCCCCATAATCCAACAGCACGAACACAAAAGAGCCATGGGCTCATAATTGTGCTGCTTACCCACCAGACCCACTAAAGATTCTGCACCAGCCAAGCATGCTGGCTGATGGCTGGCCCGCCAAAAAAGAAACCCCGCCGGGGCGCAGGGGTTCAGCTCAAAAGAGCCTGCTTCCCTGCCCCAGCGGGGCAAAGTCATATCAAGTTTAGCTGATCAGCTTACTTGAAAGCCTTTTCAAAGTTGGGCACGACCTGCTTTTTGCGGCTCATCACGCCGGGCAGCCATACGGATTCGCCTTCGGGCTTCACGCCAAAAGCTTTTTCCACCACGGAAGGATCGTCAGAAACGATCAGCATTTCAGAGCCTTCCTTCATGATGTCGGTCAGCAGCAGGAACACGCTGTGACGGCCTTCGCCCTTCACGCGGGCGATTTCGGCCTGAAGGCCAGCCTTCACGGGTTCCAGAATGGAAAGGTCAACCACTTCGAGCTGACCGATGCCAACCTTGTTGCCACCCATGTCAAAGTCCTTGTAGTCGCGGAAGACCAGGTCCTTCATGGAGGTGCCTTCAACGGCGCTCTTGACCTTGAACATTTCCATGCCCAGAGCCATCACGTCGCTCACACCCGCGATCTTGGCCAGTTCTTCAACGGCCTTCTTGTCGGCGGGGGTGCAGGTGGGGGACTTGAAGATAACGGTGTCGGAGAGGATGGCGCACAGCATGCCGCCAGCGATGCTCTTGGAGATTTCCACACCGTAGAAGTCAAACATGTTCTTCAGCACGGTGCAGGTGCAGCCCACGGGCCAGATCCAGGCTTCCAGGGGCGCAGAGGTGGTCACATCACCAAGCTTGTGGTGATCAGCGATGCCGAGCACACAGGCGGAATCCATACCCTTGGGGGCCTGAGCAAGGTCAGAGTAGTCCACAAGGTACAGATTCTTGCCAGCCACGTCGGCAACAACCTGAGGAGCGGTAAGACCGAACTTCTTGAGCACGAATTCGGTTTCAGGCGTGGGCGCGCCCTGAGCGGCAGGGGTAACGTCCAGGCCGCGCTTGCTGTACAGGTCGGCGGCGGCAATGGCAGAAATGATGCTGTCGGTATCAGGATTCATGTGACCAATAACTAATGCGGACATGACAGTCTCTCCTTCCGGGATTTGTTCGGGGTATGCGGTTCAATGCGACCGCTTTGTTCTCTTTAGCACAAAGTCCTGCTCATGCCAAGGTCTTAGCTCAAAAAAACCCGGCACGGATAAATTAGCATTTTGATATGGAAAACTAACTAACTAAAATTTAATGATATTTTAAACTTCGTGATTTTTTTATTTTTTGGACGCCTTGGGGTGTGCCTTGTCATAGGCCTCCATGAGGTGCTCCAGGCTCACCTGCGTGTACCGCTGGGTGGTGGTCAACCTGCTGTGGCCCAGCAGTTCCTGCACGCTGCGCAGGTCTGCACCGGCAGAAAGCAGATGCGTGGCAAAAGAATGGCGCAGGCTGTGGGGCGATACCGTAAAATCAAGCCCGGCCCTGCGGCACAGGCGCTCGACAATACGCGCTGCCTCCCTGCGGTTCAGGCGTGAGCCGCGCGACCCCACAAACAGGGCTTGCTCTTGGGGCAGGGCCATAAGCGGGCGCTCGTCCAGCCATTCCTTGAGGCTGTCGCACGATGTATCTGAAAGCGGGGCCAACCTCTCGCGTGAGCCTTTGCCCATAACCCGCAGCACGCGGGCAGAAAGTTGCACATCATCTATATTAAGGCCAAGAGCCTCAGAAATACGCAGGCCTGAACCATAAAGCAGTTCTGCCAGGGCAAGATCGCGGCACAGCAAGCGTGAGGATTCGGCGCTCTCCGCCCCCGCCGGTTTATGATCCGTATCCAGCAAAGCAAATGTTTCGTCCACATTTAGGGCGCGGGGATGGCGTTTTTCCTGCCGGGGGTTGCGCACCTGCGCGGCTACATTTTCCGTCACTACGCCATTGCGTAGCTGAAAACGAAAAAATGACCGTGCAGCCGCCAGCTTTCGTGCCATGGAGCTTTTGGCGTCGCCCTGGCGGAACAGCCACGCCAGATATGCCTGTACGTGACGCCGGGTGACGGTTTCTGGCCTTCCAAGGTTGGCATCCTGACCGCGTAAAAAATCCGCCAGTTGCGTAAGGTCGCTGTGATAGGCCTTTAGTGTGGCGGGCGAAGCGCCCTTCTGTATTTCCATCCAGGCCAGAAAGGCATCCACAAAAAGTGTGGCGCGGTCTGGGCCGCTTTTGTGTTGCCCGCCAGGGGCCTGACCTT
>QKDT01000380.1 GCA_003251995.1 Desulfovibrio desulfuricans | reverse complement strand
CATTACCCAGCCCAAGGTTGCCGTGCTGGCCTCGGCAGAAACCGTCAATGAAAAGATGCCCGAAAGCGTCGATGCGGCTGCCCTCAAGCGCATGAACCAGGAAGGCGAAATCACGGGTTGCCTTGTGGAAGGCCCCATTTCTTACGACCTGGCAGTGTGCAAGGAATCTGCGGAAACCAAGGGGTACGACAGCCCCGTAGCGGGCGATGCAGACCTGCTGGTTTGCCCCAATATCGTTACCGCCAACGTACTCATCAAGTGCCTGCGCCACTCGGCAGAGGCCCTTACGGCGGGCATTGTCATAGGCGGTCGCGTGCCTGTGGTACTCAATTCGCGCGCAGCAAGCGCCGAAGACAAATACCGCACCATGATTCTGGCTGCCTCGGCAACGGAATAAGCCCTACCCAAGGCGCGGCCTGTTATGGCCCAACTCTCCCTGGCGGGCCGCGCTTTTTTAATTTCAGCGTTGAGATGCGCATTCTTTGGGCGCTAAACGTTCGGGCAGGGTGTTACAGCTCCCTACAGGCCGCGGCCCCAAGCCCGCAGCAGCCCGGAACGCCCCCGCCGATCACTTGCTCCGCGCAGACTGCAACACATTGCCATACAGGAAATACCCATGTCACAACAGACATTTGCCGTACTTGCCATCAATCCGGGATCCACATCGACGCGCATAGCCGTCTATGAAAACGAAAACCTGCTTTTTGACAAAAAAATCAACCATCCTGCTGACTCCCTCAAAGATTTTGCCAGCAATGTGGCGCAGTTTCCCTTGCGCCGTGCCGCCATTCGCGCCGCGCTTGAAGAAGAAGGCTTTGACGTTCACCGCCTGGCGGCTGTTGCGGGACGCGGCGGCAAGCTGCCCCCCGTGCGCCAGGGCGCGTACACCATTGATGAAGGCATGGTGGATTTTCTTACCCATCGCCCCATAGACGACCACGCCTCCAACCTTGGCGGGCTGCTGGCCCACGATATTGCCAAGCCCCTGGGCATTCCCGCCTATATCTATGATGCGGTGGTCATGGACCAGATGGAAGACATCGCGCGTCTGTCCGGCCTGCCGGAAATCCGCCGCAAGGCATCCTGCCATGCCCTGAACATGCGGGCCATGGCTATCAAGGCCGCCAAAAACCACGGCTGGGATCTGAAGGAAAAGAACCTCATTGTATCCCATATGGGCGCGGGCATCAGCGCCACGGTCATGCACGAGGGCCGCATGATTGACGTTATTACCGACGAAGAAGGCCCCTATTCGCCCGAGCGTTCCGGCGGTCTGCCCAACAGGCAGCTTGTGGATCTGTGTTTCTCTGGTGAATACGACCGTATTTCCGCTACGCGGCGCACCCGCGGCAGGGGCGGCCTGATGGCGTATCTGGGTACCAACGACGCCATTGAGGTGGAACGCCGCATCAATGCCGGCGATGAAAAAGCCCGCCTGATCTATGACGGCATGACCTATCAGGTTGCCAAGCACATTGCCTCGCTTGCTGCTGTGGTCAACGGCAAGGTTGATCTTGTTGTCATTACCGGTGCGCTGGCGCATTCGCCCTACCTTATGGAACGCATTGTGCCGCGGGTGGGCTTTTTGGCCCCTGTGGATGTGCTGCCCGGCGAAAACGAGTTGGAAGCGCTGGCATACGGTATTCAGCGGGTTTTGCGTCAGGAAGAAAAGCCCCACACCTTTGTGGAAGGCGCGCCCTACTGCACCAATGATTAGAGCCTTTTTGTCCTGAAATCGCTCTGACATCTGCGAGAGCAGGCACCCAAGCCACGGCATGAAACAGCTTTATCGTTGCCCACAGGGCATACGGATAAAGACGGCAGCACATTTATGTGCGCTGCCCAGTGCCGGAGCAGACGTGCTTTGAGCTTTGAAAGCAGACAGCTTCAAAGTTCATATACTCTAGCCCAAGCACCTCCGTCAGCCGCACAGCGTCCCACACCCTCCGCTGCTGCGGCTGACGGACGCGCAAGATCGCACACGATCCCGCCCGGCTACAGCCAACAGCCTAAAAATTTATCTTTTCAAGATATTGAGCGCATCCTGTTTACATTGCGTACGCAGCAGTTTATGTTTTTAACACCATCGGGCTAAAAGCCCTGAGCGAATCCAACTGATGACGAGGCTCCCCTATGCTGCCAGCCAGTTTCAAACCGCGTATCCTGTGCGTTTCCATTTATGATGAAATGGCCCAATTTGTGTGCCACTCTGCCGGGCAATTCGGCGTTGAAGTGGACGTGTACAATGGCGGGATTTACAACAGCGGGCACATACATGCACTGGAAGTAGAAAACAGATACGACGTCATCATCAGCCAGGCGGGAACAGCCATCGCCATACAGCAGATGGTCAAAATACCTGTGGTGCCCATTCAAATTACTGCCAACGATATCGTAACCCCCCTGCGCGAGGCGTCCGAACGCCATCAAAACCTGCTCTGCATCACCTACGACAGCAACCTTAGTGTTGATATTGAATCCCTGGCGGCCTTTGCGCGGCTTAAAAATTTTCGCCAGGTCATCTACCGCAACGAGCAAGATTTTAACAGCATCATTACCCGTCTTTCCACATTAAAAGATGTTGCCGTGGTGGGTTTTGGCGGCTGTGTCATTGAAAAAGCCGCGCAATACGGGCTGCCCTACTACCTTATACGCTCCAGCAAAGACAGCGTGCATCAGGCGGTGCTTTCTGCCCGCAACATAGTTGACCAGCACATCAAGGAGCGCACCCGTTCTCGCAGACTGAACAACATCATCAACTATTCCCTCAGCGGTATAATTTCTGTCAACAGGGATAAAACTGTTGCCATTTGCAACCGTCCTGCCAAACAGATGCTTGACCTGCATGGCAAAAAGCTTGTGGGCATGAACATCGACGCCACCACCACGCCGCCCGAGCTCAAGCAGATGCTCGGCAATGGCGAATACACGGTGGACAAGGTGCTGCCCCTCAAGGGCAAAACCCTGGTGGTCAACCGCGTACCCATCCGCGTGCGCGAACATGATCAGGGCACCATCATTGTTTTTCAGGAACTTTCCAAAATCCAGAAGATCGAGGCCGAGGCCCGCGTGCAGCTTGCCAGCAAGGGGCTGGTGGCAAAATACAATTTTTCAGATATCGTCGGCTCCAAAAACACGCTTGGCCCCCTTGTGGCAGAAGCGAAGCGTTACGCGCACAGCAACGCGTCCATTCTCATCGAGGGCGAAACGGGCTCCGGCAAGGAGCTTTTTGCCCAGAGCATCCATAATTTCAGTGAGCGGAAAAAAGGCCCCTTTGTGGCCCTGAACTGTGCTGCCCTGCCCGAGCATCTGCTGGAAAGTGAACTTTTTGGCTATGAAGAAGGGGCCTTTACCGGAGCGCGCAAGGGTGGCAAACCGGGCATGTTCGAGCTGGCCCACCGCGGCACGCTGTTTTTGGATGAAATCAGCGAGATGAGCCTTGCTACACAGGTTCGGCTGCTGCGTACCTTGCAGGAGAAAGAAATCTTCCGCATTGGCGGCGACCGCGTCATCAACATAGATGTGCGCATCATCGCCGCCTCAAACCGCGATCTGTACGCCATGGCGCAAGAGGGTACCTTTCGCCGTGATCTGTTTTTTCGCCTCAACATACTGCCCCTGCAAATTCCCCCCTTGCGCAAGCGCAAGGAGGATATCCCGGCGCTCATTGCCCATTTTATCCAAAAAAATCACCAGAACGTGGCGGGCCGCAGCCGCCTGAAGTTCGACAATGCCACCCTTTCCGCACTGGGCGCGCACGATTGGCCTGGCAACGTTCGGGAGCTGGAGCATATTCTGGAGCGGGTATTTACCTTGTATGATGAACACCAGAACTTTGGCACTCTGCTCATGGACATTATGCGGCGTCATTGCCAGCGACAAAGTATGGCTGGCCCGTGCAGCCCGCAAAGCGATGTTTTGCAAGTGCCGCGCGGCACCATGGCAGAGATGGAGCGGTTTATTCTGGAGGCCTCGCTCGAAGAACACGGCGGCAACAAAAAAGCTCTTGCGGATGCCCTTGGCATCAGCCGCGTGACTGTGTGGAAAAAGCTTAAGGAACTAGAGGGCGAAGAGACTGACCACACGTCCGTGCATTAGCCAGGGCCGCATAGTTTTTGCCATAGACACGGCTGACGTTTTTTATGCGCCCTACAGTTTTTTGCGCCCTGACCGATCAGACTGAAGCACAGGTTCGCAAAAGCAACCAAGGAGTAAGCCATGGACGAAGTTACAACGGACATGAGCGCAAGCTTGAGCAGGAGCGCCCTGAACATTCAGGCCAACATGTCTGCCGCCCTTATCACTGGCACCATTGATAAAGGCGTGGAAATGGAGCAGAACATGCGCAGCCAAGGGCTAGCCGCCGAGGGCATTGGCGGAAAGCTTAACGTGCAAGCTTAATACGCTTTGCCGTGCGAAGAGGAACCGCCGTCGGGGTATAACCCCGGCGGCGGTTACACGTTGCGAAGGCAACGCCAGAAATCTGGAGCAGGTCGCAGCTTGGCTGCGCCGTTACGCGACAGATTTCTGTGTATTTCCGCCCGGCGGCTCTGCCGACGATGGCGGCGCAAACCGGTGAAGCAAGGTTTGGTATCGCGCTGGTGCGCCGTCGGGGTGTACCCCGGCGGCGGTTACACGTTACGAA
>QKDT01000186.1 GCA_003251995.1 Desulfovibrio desulfuricans | reverse complement strand
CGAACACCTGCGAATCCTTGATGGTCGCAGTGATGGAAGAGCGCTCGTCCGGTTGATGGCAGGTGTTTTCACGGCAGCCCCACACGGCGGCGGGCCGGCCCTTTTGCCGCAAAAAGGCGGCAACGGTTGCCCCGCCTATGCCCACGGCCTGCGCTTGCACGCCGTAAATGCGGGCGATGGCGGCCTTGAGGGCCGTGACCACTGTGCCCGTTTGCGGAATAGACGTGGCGCTTTGTTGCTGCACAACGCTTACCTGTATCTGCACGTTGTGCCGCTTTTCCACTTCTGAGGCCACTTCGCGCATTTTGGCTAGCACGCTGCCCATATCCACATGGGGGAGCAGCCGACAGTCCACATAAAAAACATCGTTGCCGGGCACGGTGTTGATATTGGGCACATTGGCCTCGTGCTTGCCAGGCACAAAAGTGGAATAAGGCGGGTCGAACAGGGGATTGGCATCGCCAAAGGCGGAGCGAAGGGCATTGTGGCATGAAAGGGCCATATCTGCCCCAGCCAGAAACGCATTGCGCCCTTTTTGCGGGGTGGAACCATGGCACTGAATGCCAGTAGTCTGCACCTTGAGCCAGAGCTGACTTTTTTCGGCGACTTCAATCACATCGCCCTTGGACGAACCAGCATCGGGCACAATATAAAGATCGTCGGCATTAAAAAAGTGCGGCGCAGTATTAAGAAGATGCTCCAAGCCGTAAAGGCTGCCGGTTTCTTCATCCGCCATAAAAACAAGGCCCAGCGAAAGCTCGGGCTGGATGCCCTGGGCCAGCACTTCTTCTGCCAGCAGCAACATGCTGACGATGGCCTGCTGGTTGTCTTCCACGCCGCGACCATACAGAAAATCGCCGTCGCGACGAACCTGCCATGGATTGCTGGTCCATGCCGCAAGGTCGCCCGGGGGCACAACGTCCGTATGCCCAAAAAGCCAGAGAGTACGGCTGCTTTTGCCGGGGATACGGGCCACAAGGTTGGGACGCTGACCATCGTTTACGCGCGGGTCTGGGGCGTCCACACGTGAAAGGGCGGTGACGCCGCAGGCCTTGAGCCAGTTGGTGATGCAGCGCACCTTTTCCATTTCGCCCTGCCCACCGTTGTCCGGGCCAAGGGCCTGACATGCCGTAAGCACAGCCTGAAGTTCCGCGACGCGGTCTTCGCGATCAGCCAGTCCTCGCAACAGTGTGTCGAGTGTCTTGAGCATGGGGTTTCCCGTATGGCGTTACAACGCGCAAGAGGCTGCTTGCGCAGCCCCTTGAAAAAGTCTTCAGATCCGGCACATCCGTTGTTGATTCGGCCTGTTGCAATACAATCGCATAAGGACCGCCAGCGGAGTGTCGGAGCCGATGTAAAGCCTGGTTGGCCTAGCGGCCACCCTTGGCGGCGCGCTTGGACGCCTTCAAAGGGTTGACCTTGGCGGCAGCGGCAACAGAGGCCTTAACGTGCGTGGCAAAGTTGCAGCGACCGGCAGTCCACTTTTTGGCAGGGACAGGGTAGCTGGAGCAGAACTCTTCGCCTTCGAACTCACGCACGCGGTCACAGCCAGAACACTGTTCAACCACCGGGGAAAGAACAAAACCGTTGACCACCACGCCTTCAGCGGTTTTGGTGGCTTTTTCCAGAGGGGTCATAGCAAAACCTCCATGCGCAGCAGCGCCGTATTGCTAAAATAACGGCGGAAAGGCCGCCGCGTTGGAATGGAAAAATATAGTTGAAAGCAAATTTCTGTCAAGCAAAAGAATCGAAAAATTTTCCGGCAGGGCTACAGCGCCATAATCTGCTGACATTGCAGCCTGTTGACCTCATGGGCTAGTCCCTGCCCTAGCCGCCCAGATAGGCCTCGCGCACGCTGGCGTTAGCCAGAAGGTTTTCTGCGCGGTCTTCCATAACCACGCTGCCCACCTCAAGCACGTAGCCGCGTGATGCGAGTTTGAGCGCGGCGCGGGCGTTTTGTTCTACCAGCAGCACGGTAACGCCACGCTGGTTGATGGTGCGCACTGTTTCAAAAATGGAGCGCACCAGCAGGGGAGCAAGCCCCAGCGAAGGTTCATCCAGCAACAACAGGCGCGGTTCAGCCATGAGGGCGCGACCGATGGCGAGCATTTGCTGCTCGCCGCCCGAAAGCGTGCCCGCCAGTTGATCCTTGCGTTCCAGCAAGCGAGGAAAAAGATCAAATATCCATTCCAGCGTGCGTTCACGCCGGGCTTTGTCTTCAATGCAAAAAGCGCCCAAACGCAGATTTTCCAAAACGGTCATAACGCCGAAAACGCGGCGGCCTTCTGGCGATTGCGCAATACCAAGGCCCACAACCTTGTGGCTCGGCATGCGCAGCAGGTTTTGCCCTTCAAAAAGAATTTCGCCTTCGCTGGGGCGCACAAGGCCGCTGATGGACAGCAGCGTGGTGCTTTTGCCCGCGCCGTTGGCACCGAGAATGGTGACGATTTCGCCTTCATCCACCCTCAGGTCGATGCCGTGCAGCACTTCAACACTGCCGTAGCGCACGCGCACATTAGATAATTGCAACAGGGACATGGCTTACCACTTTTCGTCGTCTGCGCCCAGATACGCCTCGATAACGGCGGGGTCTTGCCGCACATCTTCGGGCTTGCCTTGGGCAATCATGGTGCCGTGCTCCAGCACCACCAGTTTTTCGCAAATCTTCATCACCAGGCGCATATCGTGTTCAATCAGCAGCACGGTGATGCCCCTGTCGCGGATGGCCCGAATGGTATCCACCAGTGCGGCGGTTTCCTGATCGTTCATACCGCCGGCGGGTTCGTCCAAAATCACCAGGCGCGGGTCGGAGGCGAGCGCGCGGGCGACCTCAAGCAGCCGTTGATTACCGTAAGAAAGGCCACCGGCTGCCTCTGTGTAGCGGTCAGCCAGACCCACAAACTGCAATTCTTCCATACAGCGGGCTACAGCGGCCTTTTCTTCCATGCGCTGGGCCGGGGTGTGCAGCATACACGAGAGCAAACCGGATTTCATGCGGCAGTGCCGCCCCGCCAGCACGTTTTCCAGTACAGAAAGCCGCCCGAACAGGCGGATGGTCTGGAACGTGCGGGCTATGCCCAGCTCCACAACCTTATGAGGGCGTTGCCCGGCAATGGACTTGCCGTCAAAAAATATGCGGCCCGACTCTGGCGTATAGTTGCCGGTGATGCAGTTGAACACCGTGGTTTTGCCAGCGCCGTTGGGGCCGATAAGGCCCACAATGCTGCCAGCTTCCACATCAAAGGTAAGATCGTTCAGGGCAACAAGGCCGCCGAACATCTTGCTCATTTCTTCAAGGCGCAGCAGGGTCATGCGGGCCTCCCGTCACTGGCGGCAGTGGGCTGTAGATCCACTTTGTAGCGCCGTTGCCTTGGGGGCAGCAACCCTTGGGGCCGCCAGACCATCATGACCATCATGGCAAGGCCGAAAATGAGCATGCGCGCATTGGAAAATTCGCGCAGCACCTCGGGCAGGCCGATAAACAGAAAGGCGCTGATAAGCACACCAAGCTGGCTGCCACCAGAAAGGATGACTACCGCAAAGATGATGACGGATTCCATAAAATTGAAGGATTCCGGCGCAATGGTGGTCATTTTTGCTGCGTAGAGCGTGCCAGCCATGCCCGCCCAAAAAGCGCCCAGAACAAAGGCCGCCAGCTTGTAGTGGGTAACGTTCACCCCGCAGCCCTCGGCGGCAACATCGTCTTCTTTAATGAAATTGAGCGCGCGTCCAAAGCGTGAATGCCACAGGCCGTAGAACAGCAGCAGGCTCAAGCCCACCATGCCCCACACCAGAAAATAGAACTGCATGCTTTTGACAATCTTGAAGCCAAAAAACATGGGTCTGCTGATGCCAAAAATACCGTTGGCGCCGCCCGTGAGGCCAAAAACGTCATTGATCAGGGCAATGCGCACAATTTCCACAATACCAATGGTGACGATAAGCAAATAGTCGCCGCGCAGATGGATAATGGGCCGGGCCACCACAAGAGCAAAGATCGCCGCAGCCGCGCCAGAAAGCGGCATGACCCACAGTACGGGCCAGTGACAGACGGTATTCAGAATGGCGGTGGTGTATGCGCCCACGGCAAAAAAGGCGGCGTGCCCCATATGGAATATGCCCGCCTGTCCAAGAATCACGTTGAGCGAAAGTGCCAGCAGGGCATACAGGCCAATGCTCACGCACACGTCTAGCCAGTATGCATTGCAAAAGAGCGGCAGCGCGCACAAAAAGATACCAACAGCCGCATATACAGCGGTGTTGCACGGAAGTTTTTTCATAGTTTGTCCGCCGTGCGCTCGCCCAAAATGCCAGTGGGGCGGATAATCAGAATAAGAATCAGCACCAGAAAGGCGATGGCGTCCTTCCAGGCAATGGCGATATAGCCCGCGGCAAGGGCTTCGATGACGCCGAGCAAAAGCCCGCCCAGCATGGCCCCGGGGATATTGCCAATACCGCCAAGGATGGCGGCGGTGAAGGCCTTGAGGCCGTATGACCAGCCCATGGTAAAGTCGATCTGCCCGTAGTAGATGCCCACCATCAAACCAGCCGCGCCGCCCAGACCAGGGCCGATAAGAAAGACCAGGGAAATGATGCGGTCAACATTTATGCCCATAAGCTGGGCTGCGCCGGGGTCGATGGCAACAGCGC
>QKDT01000386.1 GCA_003251995.1 Desulfovibrio desulfuricans | reverse complement strand
GGACACGCTCTTGATGATGGCGGTGGGGCCTTTGACGTCCGCGCCCTGGGTGGGGCTGATACCGTCAGAAAGGGGCTGCCATGCGCTGCGACCGTTGGCGGATGCGCCAAGCAGTTGACCAAAGGGCGTGTTGTTGGAGATGGACAGGGTGCCGTGGCTCAAAATGGAGTAGAGCGTGCGGTACTGACGGTGCTCCTGCTCGGTAAACGACACGAGGTCGGCGGCGATGTCGTCGGCGTAGTCGTCGTCGTTGCCGTATTTGGGGGCTGCAAGGCAGTCTGCCAGCAACGTGTCGTAGCCCTTGAAGTCGGCCTTGAGGGCTTCGTTCATGTATTCGAGCGTGTACTTCTTGTCTTCGTAAACAAGCTTTTTAATGGCAGCCATGGAGTCCACGTAGGTGGCAAGACCGCTCCAGACCACGCCGGGGCCAAAGTTGTACATGGCACCGCCAGCGGCAACGTCGCAGCCGTGTTCCATGCAGCCTTCGTACATGATGGACATGAGCGGTTTGGGCGCAAAGTCGCGGTGTACGCGCTGGGAAATAACGGTAGCTACGCTGGACCATTTGGTGATGTAGCTGATCTGCTCTTTTACCGCGGCTTCAAACTTTTCGTAGGTATCAAACTGCTTCAGGTCGCCGAAATCCGGGCAGACCTGCTTGCCATACCACAGCGGCACACCATGGTTGAGCACCAGTTCGATGCATATGGGCCACTGGGTATAGGCAGTGGAGGTCCACTGGTAGAGGCGGCCCGATTTTTGCGGTTCAACGCAGCCCATAAGGCAGTAGTCGCGAGCGTCTTCAATGCTCACGCCCTTTGCCAGCATCATCTTGATGTGGGTGTCGTCAAAGTGAACGGCAGGAAAGCCCATGCCCGAGCGGATGACGGACACGATCTTTTTAAGATATTCCTGCGGAGAGGAATTGTGTACGCGGGTAGCCAGCGAGGGCTGGTAAATACGCACATGGCGCACTGCGTCCATGAGCAGGTAGGTCAGGTCGTTGGTGGCGTCGCGGCCTTCGCGGGTCAGACCGCCCACGCACATGTTCACAAAGGGCTGGTAACCTGCAAAGAACTTGGAGCTGCCTTCGCTGGTAAGCCACATCATTTCAGACATTTTCACCAGCATGCAGCCAGCGAGGTCAAAGGCCTCGTAGGGAGTCATGCGACCAGCTTCAAGGTCGGCCTTGAAGAGGGGGTACATGTACTGGTCAACGCGACCAATGGACATGCCGGTCTGGTTTTCTTCAACCACCAGCAGAGATTCCACCGTCCACACGGACTGGATGGCCTCCCAGAACGTGGTGGGAGCATGGGCGGGAACGCGGGCGTTGACTTCGGAAATCTTGAGCAGTTCGGCCTTGCGCTTGGGATCGTGTTCTTTCTCCGCAAGCTGGGCGGCGTATTCGGACATGCGCTTGGCATAGCACATGACGCCTTCGGTGGTTTCGATCACCGACTTGTAGAAGTAGATTTTGTCGATATCTTCGGGATTGCCGTAATCCAGGTGCGTCAGGTGTTCCTGCGCTTCATGCTGAATATCAAGCATGCCCTTTTTCATCAGGATAACGTCGTAGCCGGGGTTGGAGTCGCCGCCGCCGTTGAGGGCATGGTACGAGCAGTCGGACACGTAGGATTCGCCAGAAAGTTCCCACAGGCCCGCCTCGCGGTACTGCGCCTCGCAGTATTCGTCCACGGACTTGCCTTCCCAATAGGGGAAGATTTCATCGCAGAGAATTTTTTTGTCTTCTTCGGCAAGGTAGAAGGGATCCTGCGGACGGGAGCCGATGGTGTCCAGCTCGTCGCGGAGCCAGCGCCAGGAAATGTCGGGCGAAAAAGCACCAGCGCGCGGTGCGCCGTTGGGTGCGCCCACGATGAGTTCGTTATCCTGAATAACCAGGGGCGCTGTTTCGCAGCAGTAGCGAAAAGCCTTGGCGCGCAAAAGAATACGCGGCATGCCGGGGTTTTCGCGGTCAATCTTGGTAATGGCGCGCGCACGGTGAATGGTGATGCGCGGCATCTGCAAAAGATAGTTGGTCTTCAGCTTGAGGTGGCGCTCGGTGGGGCCGTCGGGCACGTTAACGCCGTCAGATACGCCAGCCTTGGGGCTGGTGTCATGGGCGGGCGCCGAGGGGGTAAGGGTAACAGCCGTGCCGGAAGACGTGGCAAATATCTTGCGCAGCGTTTCGCGCTCTTCGGGCGTCAGGCTTTTGGTGACTTCTGCTATCTTTTGGGTAAAATCATGAAGATCCACGTTGATTCCTCCATGGTTTGCGAGGGTGGCTCCGGCTTGTGCCGGGGCTTATTCCGCATCACCTGTTCAATTCATTGAGAGCCTTGCGCAAAACGCGTCGCAGAGCGTCTGAAATGGGGTCGGCCTGGTCGTCCTGCTGTTCCTTAAAGGAAAAGCCGCGAACGCCGTAGCCCACCTTGCGCCGATAAATGAGATTCATGGGTGAAATGTTGTCTGAGCTGAATCCGTGTCCGGCAAGGCCGCTGCCCTGCGTCATGGATGGGAAAAGATCGGTGGTAAGCCCCATGCCGCCAAAAGCAGCGGGGGTGTTTATCAGCATGCGGGCTACGGGTTTTTTGAGCGCGAACTGAAGGATGATTTCTTCATCCTGGCTGTGAATGGTCATGGTTTGGGCATGACCCTCCCTCAGCAAAAGCTCGAGGCACTTTTCGCAGGCATGCTGCCAATCCGGCTCGATATAGTAAGGAAGCACCGGGGCCAGCAGTTCCTTGATAAAAGGATCGGCGGCGTCCACATAATGGCGCTCGACCAGCAGCACCCGTGTGTCGGGTGGCACGGCAATTCCGGCTTTTTCAGCCAGCACAGTTGCCGATTGGCCCAGCATTGCGCGGTTGCGGTGTCCATTGGCGTGAAACATGGCCTGGCATAAAGCCTGAGCCTGCGCTTCATTGATAAAACAAGCGCCGCCCGCCTCAAAAGCCCGGCGTACCTGTGGTTCAATTTTGCCGTCCACAATAACGCACTGTTCGGCTGAGGGGGCCAGCCCGTTGTCAAAACTCTTGCTGGCAAGGATATCGTCCACGGCCTTGCAGATGTCGGCAGAGCCTTCAATAAAGGCCGGGCCATTACCCATGCCGCCGTAGATGAAGGGTTTGCCGCTGTGGCGCGCTGCGTCCAGCATGCTTTGTCTGCCTGTTACCAGAACCAGAGCCACAAAACGGTGGCGCATGAGTTCTTCAACGCCGCTGTCGGCAACCATGGTCAGGCAGGTGACAGAGCCCTCGGGCAGGCCGCGTGAGCACCCGGCGGCAGCCATCGCCGCCACCACACGGCTGGTGCTTTCCACGGCATGCTGATGTGGGCATACTACTATAGAGTTGCCCGCCTTAACCGCCGCAAGCACATTACAGATGGTGGTGGAAACAGGGTTGGTGCAAGGGCTGAGGGCGGCGATAACGCCCATGGGTACGCCCACTTCATAAACGTTTTGCGCGGCATCATCGCTCTGGGGCAGTTTGCCCACGCAGCGCATACCCTTAATGCTCTGGATGACGCGGCGGCAGGCAAAAAGGTTTTTGGCCATTTTGTCCTGCCAGACGCCGCATCCGGTTTCTTCGTGGCTCATGACGGCAAGCGACTGGGCCTCAGCGGCGGCGGCGTCAGCCATGGCTTCCACCACGGCATCAAGCGTTTCCTGAGGCATGGCGGAAAGCCGCGTCTGAGCATCAGCCGCGTTTTCAGCAAGGATACGAGCCTGCTGGATGGAAATAAGATCCTTGTCGCCGATCATGTTCCCTCCGATGAACCTTTTCCGGTCAGCTCAGGGCGTAGCGCCGCACAAGCCTGGTAAGGCGACGGTGGGGCGTAGGAATAACAGCCGAGCTGTAAACAGTTGCGCCCATATGCGACACAGCCTTGATGCCAGCGTCCACTGCGGCCTGAACTGCGGCAACATCACCCTGCACAAGGGCAGAGCAGTAACCGGAGGCCACGTTTTCGTAACCGATCAATTCCACGTCCGCTGCTTTGATCATGGCGTCGGCGCCTTCCATAAGAAAGACAATGCCGAAGGTTTCGATCATACCCAGAGCGCGCAGACCTGGGTCGTTTTCTTGCAATTCGTCCAGCGAGTGAGCGCGGACAATGCCGCTCATGCCGCGGGCGGGCCGGGGCATAACGTTGGTGGCCGTGAGCTTGCCCACAGAGGCAGCGGCAGCGGCGCCAGCATCGACAGATGCCTTGACTGCGGCCACATCGCCACGCACCATAATGGTTACCAGCGTGGAGCCCACGTTTTCGTAACCAACAAGCTCAACGTCTGCTGCCTTAAGCATGCTGTCCGCGCCATAAATGGAGGGCACCATGCCAAGGGTTTCAATCAGGCCAAGGGCTTCTTCACCTGTATACTGCATACAACACACCTCATGGGGACCGTGTTCGTGTCCGGCTTTAGCCGGGCGGAGCAAATCTCCTAGCTTCTTTTTAGCCGTTCCCCTATAGGGCAAAGTCAAGCCATCTGCCGAATTTTTTTGTCTTGTGCTTCGGATTTGTTGCAGCCCTTGCGGTATGCGGGTTTTTGCCCATCTGAGGATGATTTTGGGGAATTGATGCCAAAAATGCGCACACGTCTGCACCCGCTCGCAAAAAGTGGATTGAAAGGGCCTGCGTTAATTTTGTGTTTAATTACGGGCCTGTCGCAAAAATGT
>QKDT01000077.1 GCA_003251995.1 Desulfovibrio desulfuricans | reverse complement strand
GCTCTCCAACAAAGATGCGGCGTTTAAAGCTCATATTCACCGCAAAAGGCGCGGAGATTATGAACTATATTCACGAAAGGACGGGCTGACCGACATTTCAGTGGGACATTGCAAAGCTGGCAGAACAGCTTGCCGCCATATGCCACAAGCAGGGTTTGCTCTTGGGCCGGATGAATGCCCTTGGCTTCTCCATTCGCGCTGAGGCTGGCTTGGAGCCTTTGCCCCTGGATGTGGTGAAACCCCGCTTTTTTCTATGACCATGTGTGCCAACGCGCACGCGAATCAGTGCCAACCTGGCCGCGCGCTTATTCCCCTGTCTTTGATGTAGTGCCAAGAAAGCTGACCGCAAGGACTATAGGCTGTAGCGCGGGCACGAAAAAAGGGTTACATCTTTCGATGTAACCCTTTATTCTCAATTGGAGTCCCCAAGGGGATTTGAACCCCTGTCGACGGCGTGAAAGGCCGTTGTCCTGGGCCGGCTAGACGATGGGGACGCGATGTTGTTGGCTGGGCTGCAAGGACTCGAACCTTGATTAACGGAGTCAGAATCCGTCGTCCTGCCAATTGAACGACAGCCCAACGCGAGAAACGTGTATATGTGAAACATCCGGGTAATGTCAACAGAAAATTTGAAAAAATGTTTTTTTGGTCATTTTTTAGCTGCTCCCCACAAGTAGATGGGCTGGCTATGCGGAGGGCAGTAGAAAAATTGCATGTGAATAGCAGGACAAGAAGGAGGCGCGATTTTTTAGCTTTAAACGTTGCCGAAACAGCTTTGGAACACCGCTACTGGTTGTTAAACTTTGAACGTAAGCTTGACAATATCTTGCATAAAGGTATGTTTTTTCCAGGCACTAATGGTCGGCTGACCGTGATATTGGTGCTGCAACTATCGGTTTCCAGCTGTTTCCGCGGCAAGACGCCTTGAAGGCTACTCTGTTCTTTGGAGAACAAGGTGGCCTGATCGGCGTAGGTGCGGCTGGAATTTGGTGTTTTAGCTTAACCTGTACGGAGGAGTTTGGGTATGGCATCAACAAAAGCCTTTAATGAAGACAAAGTAGCCCTGCTTATCGGCTGCTTCATCTTCTTGCTGGCACTGGGCAAGTTCGCTGGCCTGGACCTGCTGGGCTGGGGACTCAAGATGGGCATGTGGGTTAACAGCCCGCTTGATTGCTGGAGATCGGCAACTAAGGGCATGTTGCCTGGCGTGGGGGCTCTGCTCGCCAGCTATGTGTTCATTGCAGCCGTCATGTCCGTGGGCATCAAGCTCATGAAGGGCGACATCGGCAAGTTCCTATATGGTTTTACGTGCATTTTCTTCATCGCTATTGCCTGCTATACCATTGGCGCAAACGCCTACATTGCAGCCAACCCCACCCAGATTGCCAAGCAGGGCATCACCTGGTCGCTGGGTTTGAGCACCGAGGCAGGTCTTATTGTGGCGCTGGTTATGGGTATTCTGCTGGGTAACCTTACCCCCGGTTTTGCAGAATCCCTGCGCGAAGCCTGCCGCCCCGAACTTTTCGTCAAGATCGCCATCGTTATTCTTGGTGCAGAACTGGGCGTTAAGGCCGCTGATGCCGCCGGTTTTGCCGGTCACGTCATCTTCCGAGGCCTGTGCGCCATTGTTGAAGCTTATTTGCTGTACTGGTCCGTTGTTTACTACGTGGCCCGCAAATACTTCAAGTTCAACAAAGAATGGGCCGCTCCCCTTGCTTCGGGTATTTCCATCTGCGGCGTGTCAGCAGCAATCGCCACCGGCGGTGCCATCCGCGCCCGGCCTGTGGTGCCGATCATGGTTTCCTCGCTGGTGGTTGTGTTCACCTGCATCGAAATGCTCATTCTGCCCTTTATCGCGCAGCACTTCCTTTACACCGAGCCCATGGTGGCTGGTGGCTGGATGGGTCTTGCCGTTAAGTCTGACGGCGGCGCCATCGCCAGCGGTGCCATTACCGAATCTTTGATCCTTTCCAAGATGGCTGGCCTTGGCACCAAGTGGGAGCCAGGCTGGATCGTGATGGTGACCACCACCGTCAAAATCTTCATCGATATGTTTATTGGCGTGTGGGCGCTGGTTCTCGCGTACATCTGGACTGCCAAGTTTGACAAAACCCGTGGCGAACGCACCATGACCTGGGGCGACGTTATGGATCGGTTCCCCCGCTTCGTGCTGGGGTACCTTGGCACCTTCCTGATTCTTCTGTTCTTCTGCCTGTCCTCGCCCGAACTGCACAAGCTCGGCAAGGCCATGGCTAGCGCTCTTAACGGCTTCCGTGTTCTGTTCTTCCTGCTGACCTTCTTCAGCATTGGTCTGGTTTCCAACTTCCGCAAGCTGAAGGAAGAAGGCATTGGACGCTTGGCCGTTGTGTACATTGTGTGCCTGTTCGGCTTCATCATCTGGGTGGGCCTGTTCATCTCTTATGCCTTCTTCCACGGCATGACCCCGCCTGTTATGGCTGGCTAGTCCCACATACGGAGTAAGTTATGGAAACGAAAAGCGAAGTTAAGCTTCACGAAGAAATCGAGAAGATGGAATACGAACCGCTGGACCCCGTTGAACTCAAGCTCGTTCACTGGAGCTGGGGTATTGGCGTGGTTCTGCTGGTAGTGCTTTTTGTCATCAGCAAGTTTGTCATGACCACGCACTAAGGCGCGTCTGACGCACACTGATCTGAACGCCGGGGAGGGTTTCCTCCCCGGCGTTCTTATGTTATGCACTGCAACGGAAACACACTGTACGTGTAATGCCGCAAGAGAATGGCAAAATACAGCAAGGCGTAAGAACGCTTTGACCTAGCAAATGAACAGTTGCTGTGGTCAACCATAGTGGCGCACAGTCACACAAACTATACGCTTATGTCTGGCGTTGGCTGGTAGTTGGTTCGCCTCCTGGCGTTTTCAATAAAGAATAATTTGGCATTTGCGTGGTCTGCTGGTTGCGTTGCAATACCGCTGGTGGCCCCTCTCTGCCCGTTACACCACGCTTGATAACTGTTTGTCCGGCATTTGCCGGCAAAACTGTGTGAAGGATAAGCCCATGCCGCATTACCATCTGCGCTTTATGAAAGGCCCCAATTATACGCTGAATCTGGAGTTTGAAGCTGTTGTCGAGGCACCCTCTTTTGAGGATGCCCTGAAACCCCATACCGATTGGCCCATTACTGAAAGCTATGACCACGCCACAGCTACGGCCTGGAACCCAGGTACCTGCACGTATTATCAAGAGATGTGGGAGGCGGCCCTGGTGCCGGAAGGGGAGAGCAAGTAATGTCCCCACGTTTTGTGGTCAGCGCCTGTCTGGCAGGCGAACGTTGCCGCTATGACGCTGGCGACAATACCTGCACATACGTGGTGAGCCTGGTGGAAAAAGGGATGGCAGTGCCAACCTGCCCCGAAATCATGGGTGGGCTTGATACCCCCCGCAGCCCTTGCGAACGCTTGGGTGATAGGGTTGTGAATCGCGATGGGCAGGATGTAACAGATCCTTTTGAACGAGGCGCGGCACTTGCGGTGGAATTTGCCCGCAAAAACGGGTGTACAGCCGCCATCTTGAAAAGTCGCTCACCCTCATGTGGATATGACCGTATTTACGATGGGAGCTTCAGCCACACGTTTTGTTCTGGTGATGGCGTGTGGGCAGAAAAGCTGAGGGCAGAGGGTTTTGAGCTGTTCAGTGAAGAATCGCTGCCTGAAGAACCCTGAGCCGTCATAATAACTGTTAAACAAGCCGGGTGTGTCATCGGAAATATCCGACAGCACACCCGGCTTGTTTGCTGAGCAGTAGTTATAGGGATGTCTTCCCTAAAGCGGAGAAGAGCTGTTATGGGTACCCGCGTTTTAAGCACGGGTATCTCGCTCAAACATGAGCATCTGTGCTTCCTCTGCGTCCGCAAAATTTTTCAGCATATTGCGCCCGTGCAGTACCCGCGTGCTGTGTCCTGTCCCCTGGTCAGCGGGGTGGTTCAGAACTCCTCTGGAGGGGCTTGTGGCGGCACGAGGGTGCTTATCAGGCCGCAGGGCGCGCTGTTGTAATGCCGCGTTCTGCAAGCGCAGCTACAACCTTGGTGCAGTATTCCGGCAGCAGTTTTTGGGCATCAGGGGTCAGCCCAACCTGCATGGTGTGGTAGTCAAAAGGCTGAAGACCAAAAACAACGGCCTCAACCTCGTGGCCTGCCATGCTGCACGTAATCAGCGTGTCCAGCAGGTCCGTCTGGTGCATGGAGTCGCGGAAGCTCAGGCTTTTGCGCAGGTCTTCGCCTTCAAGCATATAGATGGTGCCGGGTTTTTCTGGGCCAAGCACCACGTCAAGCACCACCAGGGTGTCACAATCCATAAGCTCGGTCATCAGCATAAGGCCTTGTGTGCCGCCGTCTTCGAGGCGAACATTGTCCGCCCAGGTGTAGTTGGCCTGAAGATATTCCACGGCGCGCACGCCAAAGCCTTCATCTGTCAGCAATATATTGCCGACGCCCATAATCAGGATTCTTTTTTCTTCCACGTTGGCGCTCTCATGTGGGGGGTTGCTGCCGGTTACGCATGACACCCCAGTGGATGCAATGCGAATCATCTGGGCAGTATGCCAAAATATTTTTGTCTGGTCTATTCCAACTGCACACTGTATTGCCGGGTTTTTTAACGGTCTATACAGTTGAATGCTGGCTAATCAAAAAGGGCGGGGTAAACCCCGCCCTTTTTC
>QKDT01000296.1 GCA_003251995.1 Desulfovibrio desulfuricans | reverse complement strand
AATCAAGGCCAAGGGGTTTTACATCTGTCACCAGCTCGCCGCAAAATGCGCCGATGGCAGCACCGGAAACCCACCCCACTTGCGCAGTCTGATTGCAGACAAAAAGCGTGGTAAGGCTGCGTTGCCAGCCGTTTTGAAACGCGGTGATATGGACGGCAAAGGTTTCGTCTGTAAGGCCAAGGCCCAGCAAAAAGCGTTGCCCGCGCGGCAAGCCCGCAAGCCATGGCGATTCGGCGGCGGATTGCAGCAGGTAGCGCAGGTTGACAATAAATACCGCTGCAATGATGGAGAGCGCGCTTGCGCCAGCACCCCACATACCCGCAAAAACAAATTGGCCCGAGCCGGAGAACATGAGCACAGACATGGCAACTGCCAGAGAGGGCGGGATGTTGTTCTTGACTGCAAGAACCCCAAAAGCGAAGCCTACGGGCAGATAGCCCAGAACAATGGGAACTGCGCGTCGCAGGCCCTCCGCCAGGGGGGAAGCGGAAGATATGCCGGACATGTCATAACCTCGATAAAAGTAAGACGCAGAGATTACGCCCTTTACCTTGGGCTGGCAAGCTGCAGCAAGGCGCTGTCAAAAAGCCCTAACAGGCTGTTTGCGCAGACTTTTATGACGCCCCTACAGGTCGCGGCGGGGTGATGCAGCGCCAGGCCCTTCGCTAATACGCTGGCGCGCATTGGGATTTTGTCAGCAAGCGCATGGATGGCGGGTTAGCGTATGCCACTGTGTTTGAAAGCGGTTTAGCGGGCACCATAAGTCGCTCACCGCGCAAGCTGTCTGCCACAAAGGCAACTTGCACGGCGAGCGCTCATTTGCAGAAAATGAGTCTATAAAACAGGTATACTTACAAAGTATTAAGGTGAAATTGTCTGTGCAGAAAGCTTACCACCAGAATAGGGGGTACTTTTTGCGGGCGCCAAGATTGTTGGTTGCCAGGGCCAGGCCAAGCATGCAGACGGCCCCCGCGCCGCAGGGCAGCAGAGCATACCAGTAGCCAAGATTATGGATGCCGGGGCCACCGATCACAGCGATAAGGGCAGTTGCGCCGCCCGGAGGATGCAGAGTCTGGGTTGCATGCATGAGGGCAATGGCAGTGGAAACGGCAAGGCCAGCAGCCAGCACGGGGTCGTCGCTGAGCAAAAGCTGGCAGGTTACGCCCACCAGAGCGGAGAGTACATGCCCGCCCACAAGATTGCGGGGTTGGGCCAATGGGCTGTGCGGTGCGCCAAAGGCCAATACGGCGGACGCGCCGAACGAGCCTATGAGCAAGGGCAGATTCCACTCTTGTGCAGAGAGTTTTTCAAGCAGCGCAAGGCAGATGATGGACAGGCAGCTTCCGGCCCAGGCCCAAAAAATTTCATTCCAGTCGGCCCTGGGAGGGGCCATGGATCCCGCACGCAGGCGGTTCAGAACACGCATCATTGGTATCCTCGTTACTGGTGTTACGAAAGTCGCGGAAGCAAAGCCGGGCTTTTCTGGTTAAAGGTTACCCGTGGCTGGGGCAGGGCAGAGCATGGTATTCTGCATAGACTGTTATCTGCCCTATCGAGCTAAAAAATGCCGCGTATGATACTGCCAGGGGATCTGTGCTTGCCTTGAACAAGCCCCTGGTGTGAACAAGTTCTAAATACGGGCCATGGCAAGAAAGGCCGCGTGCAGGGCGGCGAGTATGGCTATGAGAGCCGGGCCAGCCCACGTCTGGGTGCCATGCATGCCGTAACAGGTTATGGAGAGCGCCTTTTGGGGGCATACCGCCACACAGTCGCGGCACAGGTTGCAGTCTGCATTGGGGCCAGGAGTGGTCATGGGATCTCCCATGGCATCCTGACGGCATACGCGCACGCAGGCCATGCAGCGACGGCAGTGGCCTGTGCGGCGCACACGCCAGGGGGCAATGCGTCCCAGCCATTTTGCCAGCAACCCTAGCGGGCAAAGTCCCCGGCAGTATGCGGCGTACCCTGTTTTGCGGCTCACCAGCAATGACGCGGGCAAGGCCAGCAGCCCCAGCAGTAAACCGCAGGCCAGGGCCGCTTCAATCGGAGCGCCCGTGAGGCGCAGCACCAGTGGAACGGCAAGGGTAAGTCCCAGCATTGCCAGCCGTAGATAGGGCAACCACGCTGGCGCTCGGCGGGCAAGGGGCTTGGGGACACCGTCTGGCCCGGTATCAATGGTGGACAATCCACGTGGGCCGCTGGCACAGCTTTTTGCCGCGCTGGCATCCCACACGCCAAAATAGCAAAGATGGCTGCACCATGCCGCACCCGCAATCAAGGTGGAAAAACCAAACAACCCAAGCATGAACCAGCCGCCGCCACGGTAGATGGGGGCGGCGGCAATGAGGCCGGGAACAGGCAGGTGAAGATGCCCGCTAAGCAGAAAGCGGCTTTCCAGCGCCAGACCAAGAACAAGCTGGGCAAAAAAGACCAGGGAGAACAGCCGCCACAGGCGCATTCTGACCTGCGGGACCTTTTTGCTGTTCAGCCATCCGGCTGTGCAGGCCGCCCATAGTGCGGCAAGGGCCAGTTGCAGTGATCCCCATTGCGGAAAAAATCGCTCAACCACAAGAAACTGCGGGTTTTTTATCCAGACAGGCAGCAACAGGGCCAAACAGAGAAACAGGGCTGCCAATTGGCTGCGCGAAGTGGCGCTGCCCTTGTGATAGCGTTGTTGCGCGGTCTCTTTCAATAGAGGCAGGGTGGCAAGGGCTGTAAGCAGGGCAACGGTCAGCAGAATGAACGCCAGTCTGTGCCATGGTTCGCCCATGAACATGCGCATTTGCACAAACTGTCCCGCAGTCCATACCCAACGGGCCGACAGCAGGGGCAGCACCAGCAACAGCAGCAGGCGAACCCATGCAGCCCGGCCCCAGGCAAGCAGCGCTAACAGGCCGCAGGCCGCGGCTAGTCCGGGTTGCCCGCTGCGCCAAAAGTGCGCTCCGGCTGGCAGCAGAGCCAGAAAAGAAGGCAAGGGGATAAGGCGGGAAGCTCCGCGCATGTCAGACTTCCTTTAATGACGGCTAGTTATGGCGTTGGTCAGCGCCTGCCGTGTAGGGGATTGAGCCGTTATTTTGGCAGCTTGCGCTTGCCCACCAGGTTTACAATGTCGATGCGTACAACCCCTGTGCGGGCAAGGGCTGCATCTGGTGTTGGCGTGGGGCAAAGGGCGGCGTACCGAGCAGCCAGGGCGTCAAGGGCCTGCCCTTTTTCCGCCGGATCTTCCACAAAAGCGGCCCGCCCTGTGCCGCACAGCGATTTGTAGTAGGTGGTGGATTTTTCTCTGTGGATGGTCACGTCTGCTGACAGAGTAAAGGCCACATTGGGGTTGCGCTGTATACAGTCCAGCTTGTGCCCCTCGAGGGCGCAGTGAATATAGATGCAGTTGCCCTGGCGCACAAAGTTGAGCGGAATGACATAAGGAAATTCCCCGTCGTGCATGGCAAGGCAGAGATCGTCAGCGGAGGAAAAAACTTCGTCAAAGAACGCCGGGTCAATGCATTCACGGTTTTGTTTGCGCATATGAGGCTCCTGATGTGCGGGTATGTTGGTCGGTTTAGAACCGCGAGGATGTATCTATAATTTGTGGAGCAGACTGTAAATCTTTGGAGAAATGCATGGTTGGTGAGCCAGAATAGTGGGCTGCGCCAATTTTTTGCAGGCTGCGTTGCCAGCTCAGGCGCGCCGCCGCGAGATCTGCGGCATTGGGGTGCAGCGCCGCCTCCAGCAGTCGGGCCTGACGCTCGGCGCTCATGGGATGCCCCCCCTTGCGCTGCGAGGCGGCAACAACCTGCGGGTTCACTTTGCCCTGGCACAGAAAGCCCTCAACCACGGTATTGCCGCCTGCTTCCAAAATTGCGTGCGTTGCATCCATGCAGCGGCGTGCATGGTCAGAGTGGGGCCAAGCGCCCAGCGTGCCGAAAAAAAACACGTGTTTGCCGCGCACGCGCTCCATATAGCGTTGCGCCCGGGCATCGGGCTGACCTTTGCGCACCCAGAAGCCCAGAGCCAGCAGATCAAAATCTTCTGGCGCGGGGGCTGTGCGCACCGGAAAGCAGGGCAGACCGGATGTCTCCGCCATAGCCTCCGCAACTTTGCGGGTATTTCCGGTACACGAAGAATAAACAATGCAAGCGTTCATTGGTGATCCTGAAGCATTTTATCTTTGAAAATACATAGTGTTAAAGCTGTTGCTGCATATGCTCCGCTGTGTGTCGCACGGAGGAAAAGTAGTTTTTCGCGGTATCAAGGCATTCCTGAGGCAAAAGCCGCACATACAGTTTAATGTCATGCGCGGGTAGGGTTTTACCCACGGCAATGCTGTGGCGAATCTTCTCTACGCTTCGGCTCTTTCGCGCAGGGCATTGGCATCAAGCAAAATAATGCGGCGGCGGTCACGGTCTATAAGCCCGGCTGCTGCCAGCGCGCTGAGTTCGCGGCTCAGACTCTCGCGGCTTATACCCATTTGCCGGGCCAGCGTTTCCTGAGTAACTCCCATGCTTAGCGAGGCGCTTTTTTCCATCTTTGCCCGGTGCAGCAGCCATGCCGCCACCCGGCCAGCAACCGAAATGCGCCCTTGCGATCCTGCGATCTTGTTGATGAACAGTCGCTGACGCAGGCTCATAGTTGCCAGCATGGCAACACCCAAGGCTGCGTCGTTATGCAGGGCGTCGAGCAGCGCTTTGCGATCCAGCCTCAA
>QKDT01000338.1 GCA_003251995.1 Desulfovibrio desulfuricans | reverse complement strand
AAAACAAAAAGTGCATGGTTGTTGCCACCCTCGCCAAGAATGGCCTTGAGGCTTTCGATATTCACCCCATGCTGGGCAAAAACGCGGCTCATGGCGGCGATAAGGCCGGGCTTGTCCGGCCCGTCGGCAGTGACCACAAAAGGTTCGCAGTGCAGATCAGTGCCCCACTGGCCCTTGATGGCAGGGCGCACCAAAACGGAAAGATCGACCTTGGCGGCTTCCAGCCCGGCGCTCAGTTTGGCGCGCAGCTTTTCCGCGCTTTCTTCCGGGGCCGCAACAACAAATATTGCCGCAAATTCGCCGGAAAGGATGGTCTGGGTCACTTCTTCAATGTTGCAGCCACTGTCCTCAAGAATGCGGCTGACGGAGGCCACCACACCGGGGCAGTCGCGCCCCAGAAAGGAGGCTGTAAATTTTTGCATGGCGCTTTTCCTTGAAAAAGCCGTCAGTTTTAATCTGACGGCGGTTGTATCGTGTAAAAGGGATGTATATACGCAAACCAGTCAAAACTTCAAGTAGGCTCCAAGGCCCAATTGGCACGGATTTGAGCCGATACATAACTCGAAAATATTTGCCAAACATCTGCTGCGCAAAGAACAATCCATGCAAAAAATCACAAAATAACAGTATTTTAACAGATCATGACTGGCAATCTTGACGCCCATGCGTGAATGGCATACCGTAACGCTCCTTTCAGGTTTGGGCCATTCAGGAGTCGTTACGTGGATACTCGGGAAAAGAAAAGCAGTAAGCCAGCTATCAAGCTGGGCACCAAGTCGCAGCATGTGGGATATTTTATGCCCATGCTGGAAAGTTTCGCCGCGCGCGAGGGCCTCAACGAAGTTGTAAAAAACAGAGTTGTCAAATCGTGTGATCTTTTGGATGCGGGTGTTCCGCTTTTTCCCAACGACTTCCGCAAGGAACACAACGTTGCCTGGGTGCTGGACAAATTCGGCGCGCTTGAAGGCGATTCGCTGGAAAGCCAGGAAGACGTATTTGCCATAGCGGGTCGTATTGTTTCCTTGCGCTCGTTCGGCAAGGTGGCTTTTTTCCATATCATGGATCAAAGCGGTCGCATCCAGTGCTATGCCTCACGCGAGCACATGGACGAAGCAAACTATATGGTGGTCAAAAAGCTCGACGTGGGCGACATTGTGGGCGTTTCAGGCCACCTGTTCCGCACCAAGACGGGCGAACTTACCATTGCTTGCCGCAACATCAAGCTCATCACGCGCTCCATGCGTCCGTTGCCGGAAAAATACCACGGCCTTACAGACATGGAAACGCGCTACCGCCAGCGCTATGTTGACCTTATCGTCACACCGCGCGCGAGAGAAATTTTCTTTAAGCGCAGCCTGATCGTGCGCGAATTCCGCCGCTTTATGGAAGACCACGGCTTTATGGAGGTAGAAACCCCCATGATGCAGCCGCTGGCTGGCGGCGCTGCGGCCAAGCCTTTTAAAACGCACCACAACGCCCTTGATCTGCCCTTGTTCTTGCGCATCGCGCCTGAGCTGTACCTCAAGCGGCTGCTGGTGGGCGGTTTTGAAAAAGTTTTTGAGCTGAACCGCAACTTCCGTAACGAAGGCATTGATACCCGCCACAATCCAGAATTTACCATGTGTGAATTCTATTGGGCCTATGCCACGTTTGAAGACCTCATGGATTTTACGGAACAGCTTATTGCCCACATTGCCACGGCGGCCTGCGGCACCACAGTGGTGCCCTACCAGGGCGAGATGATCGACCTCACCCCCGGCAAGTGGACGCGCCTGAGCTTTTACGATTCCCTTACGCAGATTGGCGGGCACGCGCCTGAGTTCTATAATGATTACGGCAAGGTCAAAGCCTATATCCGTTCGCGTGGCGAAAAAGCTGCCGACAGCGAAAGCCTGCAAAAGCTGCATGCCAAGCTGTTTGACCTGGATGTGGAAGGCAAGCTCATTCAGCCCCACTTCATCTACCACTATCCCACGGAAATTTCGCCGCTTTCACGTCGTAATGATGAACAGCCGGAACTGACGGACCGGTTTGAGCTGTTCATCACTGGACGCGAACTTTCCAATGCTTTTTCTGAGCTCAACGACCCGGTTGATCAGCGCCTGCGCTTTGAAGACCAGGTGCGGGAACGCGAAGCTGGCGATGACGAAGCCCACAGCATGGATCAGGACTATCTGCGCGCGCTTGAATACGGCATGCCCCCCGCGGCGGGCCAGGGCGTTGGCATTGACCGTTTGGTGATGCTGCTTACTGACAGCGCCTCCATTCGCGAAGTAATCCTCTTCCCCTTGCTTCGGCCCGAAGTATAGAGTGATCAATCCACGCTTTCAGTTATCCCGCATATATCCGCAATCGTGATGATAAAGCGCCGCCTCAGGGTGGCGCTTTTTTTTTGCGTCAACCTTATGTCTGAATATGATATTGGGGCCTTATGCCCCCCCACAAAAAACAAATTTCGTTTTAACCCATATACTATTGTCGTAGTTTGTCGATAATTATACTACAAAAGTGTAACCCAAATGTGTTTGGCGCATTTTTATTATGTCGCGCATACCTGCCAGAGAGATTGGGCAAGGAGGTTGTTATGAAAATGGGACTGCTGAGCAAAATGCTCCTGTCCATTCTGACTCCGGCAATAGCAGGGCTGCTGCTTGTGGCAGGGGTAAGCTACAAAATATCTGAAGATATTTTGCGCGATCAAATTATTGGCGATGCAAAAGCTCTCTTGCGCTGCCAGACAATCGGCCTGAACGCCATGCTAAAAGTCATGGAAGAATCTCTTTCCATGGTTGCCGCGGACAGACGCATCATTCTTTATCTTGATGCAGTTAACGATAAAATGCCCGAAGTCATGACGCGCACCATGTTTGCCGATGCTGATGCGGCTTTGAACACATTTGTTACACTTAATTCAAACTTTGAATTTTGCGGTGTCGCCGGTGCGGACGGCAAGGCCATTGCCCACCACCTGGCTGGCGAGAATCACCCCAGTAAATCTGTTGGTGTAAGCTTTACTGACCGCGCCTATTACCAGCGCGGCATGAAAGGTCAAAAAACCATAGTGGGCGTGGTCAGCAAGACTACAGGCAAAATCGCCACCATCATGGGCCTGCCCATTATGCGTGACGGCAAACCCCAAGGCATTGTGTGGGCGGGCATAGACAATGAAAATCTTGCAAAAACAACCACGAGCCAGATTGATTTTGGCTCACGTGGTGGCATTTATGCTTATGATACCAAGGGCATAATAATGCTGCACCGCGACCCGAAGGCCTTTGGGCGCAATGATAGCCAAAAACCCTATGTTGCCGAACTGTTGAAAAACCCTGAAGGCATCGTCAGATTCGTTTCTGAAGACGGGCGCAATAAAACTATTTTTTACAAAGCCATGCCCGAAATCGGCTGGGTTCTGTGCCTGGAGGTTGACCGGGACGAAGTGTACACAGCCACGCGCATAATGCTTGGCAAAACCATGACGCTGACCCTTATCAGCGCACTCGTGGTGGGGCTGATCATATTTTTTGCGGCGCGGGCCATTGCGCACCTGCTTCGCGGCATTTCCGGCATGGCGGGAGCCGTTGCCGAGGGGCGCCTTGAAATCAGCTCTGACGAAAAGGCCATGCTGGCCGGTGCGGAAAAACGCCGGGATGAATTTGGTACCCTGGCGGCGGGCATGGAAAACATGATTTCTAACATCAAGTCTCTGCTTCATGAAAGCGAGCAGAAGGCCAAGGATGCCCTAAAGGCTACGGAAGAAGCCAAACTTGCCACTGCCCGCGCCGAAGAGGCTGCGCTAAAAGCCGAAAACGCCAAGCGTGAAGGCATGCTGGCGGCAGCCGGACAACTGGAAGAAGCGGTCACCATCATATCTTCCGCCTCAAGCCAGCTTTCAGCACAGATTGAGCAGTCCGATCAAATAGCCGTGCAGTCTGCCCAGCGCCTCAGCGAGGCAGCAACCGCCATGAATGAGATGAACGTGACCGTGCAGGAGGTGGCCCGCAATGCCTCTGCCGCCTCCACAGTGTCGGTGGAGACACGCACGAACGCAGAAAGCGGCGCTACCATTGTTGAAAATGCTCTGAAAAGCATAGGGCAGGTGCAGACAGTCTCCTTGGCGCTCAAGGACGACATGACAAAACTGAACCAGCATGCCCAGGCCATTACACAGATCATGAACGTGATCTCTGACATAGCCGACCAGACCAACCTGCTGGCCCTCAATGCCGCCATTGAAGCGGCCCGAGCAGGCGATGCGGGGCGCGGCTTTGCCGTGGTGGCAGACGAGGTGCGCAAGCTGGCAGAAAAAACCATGGCTTCAACCCATGATGTGGGTAACGCCATCAACGCGATTCAGGAGAGCGCCTCGCAGAGTGTCGCCGCCATGGACAAGGCCTTGTTGGAAGTAAATACTGCCACCGACTTTGCCAACCAGTCTGGCGCTGCATTGCGCGATATCGTGAGTAATGTTGAGGCCACTGCCGACCAGGTGAGTGCCATTGCCACTGCCAGCGAAGAGCAATCCGCCGCCAGTGAAGAGATCAACCAATCCATCGTGCAGGTTAACGCCATGTCGGGGCAAACCGCAGAAGCCATGGGCCAGGCCACCAAGGCTGTGGGCGATCTCGCGCAGCAAGCGCGCAGATTGAGCGAGCTCATCGACTCCATGAAACGCAGTTAGCAACCTGTAATGGTCAACCGCATCCACAACCAGCCTGC
>QKDT01000062.1 GCA_003251995.1 Desulfovibrio desulfuricans | reverse complement strand
AGCAACATGGGTAACGGCTTTATTTCCTATTCCATGGTCTGGTGGATCACGGCTTGTGAGCTTGTGGGCATTGGTGTTGGCGCGCACATTGCCCACCGCGTACCCGTGAGTTTGCTCAAGCGCGCGGTCAGCGGGCTTTGCATGGCTATAGGCCTGTTCATAGCCTGGCGTGCATTGGGCTAGGGATGCTCTGAGTCTCGTTCAGCTATCCATTTATAGAGCGTCACGGGCCTGCCTGGGCCGCCGTAATCCTTCACACTATCAAGCTTGCCAGTGGTTGAGAGGTAATCAAAATATTTCTTTAATGAAATGCGCGAGAGCCCTGTCAGCGGCTCTATGTCTTTGAGGCTGAACGCCCCGTCATATTTTTGCAAAACCTGCATCACTGTTTTGAGTGTGCTGGCGTCAATACCCTTGGGCGTGCCGGAGGATGGCGTGGGCCTTTCCTTTTTGATGAAGATACGCCGGTCAAGCATCTCTTGCGTAATGGGTACCTCTGGTGAAATGAGCAGTTGGCGTCTTTCGCGGAACTGGAGCAGCGATTCGCGAAAGCGTTCAAATGTGAAGGGTTTTACGATATAATCTGCCACGCCCATGCGCAGGGCATTGAGGATGTCGTCACTGTTCTGCGCGGCAGTTATCATGATAACGTCCGTGTGGAAAAACTGCGATTTGATGATGCGCAACAGCTCCATACCGTTCATGCCGGGCATGTGGACGTCGAGCAGCACCAGATCCACATGGTGCGAGTTCAGCCGTTCAAGGCCTTCTTCGCCAGAATGTGCCGTGTAATCGAGCTCAAAACTGTCGATGCCGTCCAGATATCCGGCAGCGAGATCTGCCACCATTGGGTCGTCTTCAATAATGATGACGCGGATCATTGTTGCTCTCCTTCTGCCAGAATCGTAGAGGGAAAACGAACGGTAAAAGTTGAACCGTGGCCCAGCCTTGAATCTATTTCCACTGATCCGTCCACCTCGTCCAGGGTAAGTAGCAGCATATAGAGGCCGATGCCCCTGTTGGACCCCTTGGTGGAAAAACCCTTGGTAAAGATTTTTTCCTGATTTTCTTCCGCTATGCCGCGCCCGGTGTCGGCAACACTGATAATGATCTGGTCGTTGCCTGGGGTGGGGGCCAGGTCGCTTTTGATATGCAGGTTGATGCGTTTTTCTCCCGCATAGGTAACCGCGTCAAAGGCGTTATCTATAAGGTTGCCCACAATAGTCACCAGCGCGTGTGCTCCCTTGGTGGAAAGTTGAGGCAGCACGCCTTGCCCCTCAATGGTGAGGATCACTCCAAGTTCGCGAGCGCGGCTGTATTTGCTCTCTAGAAAGCCCGCCACGATGGGGTCTTTGACCAGGGTGGAAATGGACAATGTCTCGCGCTTTTTGCTGCCTATGATGCTTTCGACGTAGGCCTCCAGCTCTTCATGGCGCCTGTTGCGCAACAGCCCTGAAATAACATGCAGTTTGTTGAGGTATTCGTGCGAGCGTGAGCGTAATGCCTCTGCGTAGTTGCTGAGGCCGGTGAGCTGCTCGGCCTGAGCACGAACCTCCGTCATGTCGCGGAAGGTAGCCACAGCCCCGATAACCTTGCCCTGCACGCTGATAGGCGCACGATTTGTCATGATAATGGTGCCATAGATATTTTGCTCCATATCATATTCTGGCTTGCCCTCTTTAAGGATAACGTCCAGCCGTGTAGCGGGAATGGCCTTTTGCACGGGCTGACCCTCAAGGGGGCCAGTCACCCCAGCCTTACGCAGGATTTTTTCAGCCATTTCATTCACGAGTACCAGGGTGCCATCTTTATTTACGGCTATAATACCCTCGCGCACGGTGCGCAGGATGGCGTTGCGCTCCTCAAGCATGCGGGCGATCTGGTGCGGCTCCAGCCCAAAAAGGATTTTTTTGATGGTGCGCGAAAGCAGCACCGCCAGCCCAATGCCTATTGCCAGCGAAAGGGCAAACAACCAGGAGAGCGGGCCGTTAAGCCGGGCCACGTTGGCTTCTATATCTTTGGACATGATGCCCACGGATACCGCGCCTAGCTGTTTGCCCTGTTCGTCATAAATAGGCCTGAACGCTCGCAGGGAAAAGCCGAACGACCCGCGTGCAGAAGAAATATAGGTGAGGCCGTGCAGGGCATCGCCTTCATCACCACCAACAAATTGTTCGCCGATTTTCCAGGCCTCCGGGTGGTAAACGCGTATGCCCTGCATGTTGATGAGCACGATAAACTTTACGTTGGAAACGTGGGTGAGCATCTCCACAAAGTCCACCATCTGCTTGTGGGCTTCCGGTTTGTTTGAGCGCATGCCTTCAATTACGGCGGACGATGCCGCAGAAAGGCGGGCCACGTTTGAAACAGTTTTTTCCGCCTCTTCGTAGCCGTATTTGCTGATAAAATATGATTCTGTGAGGTGGGTAAGCAGTATGGGGGGGCAAAGTGCCAAACTGACCATGATGACAAGTTTGACAAACAGGCTGGAATTTTTGATTGCGTGCAGCATGGCAGGTCAATGGGGGCGGTCGTGCTGGCGGGCAGGCCGGTTACGGAGGTACCCCATGGCTGGGCACCTTGCCAGTGAAGGGGAGTAGACGTTGCTATGGGCGCGGGGTGCAAGCGCTACTCATTCAGTATAACAGGTGCGCAGTTGGGCCGCAATTGGCGCGCGGCATGCCGTAAAGGGAGATTTAAACCATGAGTTAGCGCGTTTTTGCGCACACGGTCTGGCAGGGTATTTAATCGGTATTGTGTAGTTTGCCCATCAGCAGCACAGGCACTATACCCACCCAGGCTTGCCCCCCCCCCACAGGATATGCCATCGCAAACGCGCCAAACGAAACGATAAGGCCCACCTCAGTTTCACCACTGCCGTAAGCTAGAGCCATAAACGACAATATCACCGGCACGGTATCAAACAGGCCATCCACAAGAATGTGGTACATGTTCAACATGATAAAACGAGCGTGGCTTATCATGTGTAATCTGTACTGTTATGGGAAAAGAGCTTCAAGATAAATGCACAACGATATGGTCGGCGTTGATGGATACATTAGGCAGAATAACGTTGAATGGAGTGGTGAAACGGCATGAAAAAGCAGATATCTTCCGTTTGAATTGATCAATATGCGGTTTTGTATTGCTCAATAATGGCGTTATATGGGCAAGAACAAAGCCTCGCCCTTGCTCTATGGCAGAAGCTCCACGTTCAATCGTGATATCCGCAGGGCTAAGATTCATGGGGTATGCCCGGTTCGCTTCCTTTGGGGGGGATGCAAAAGGCTGATCCCCACAGCCTGCTGGTAATGGCGGGTGTGGAAATCAGCCTTTTGCGCGATGAACATTACTTTTTGTTGGAGCGCCCGGAATGGCTGAAGCTGCCGCTTTCGTCCTCGCTGAGCGGCGAGGTGACAGGGTGCTTTCCAAAGTGCGCGATGCTCCGCTTGATATCTTCAAGCAGCAGGGAGCCCATATCACGGCTGAAGCCGTGGCGCACCAGCACGCGCATGACTACCAGATCTTCGCGGTGGGCGGGCATGGAGTATGCGGGAACCTGCCATCCACGCGTCCGTAATCTGTCTGAAAGATCATAAAGCGTGTACGGAACATTTGCCGAGCTTTTGAGGCTCCAGCACAGGGCGGGGATGCCGCCATTGCCATTGTACAAAACCTCAAAGGGGCCAAGTTTGGCGATCTCTTTGCCCAGATACAGGGCAGTGTCATAGCAGGCCTGATGGATGCGCCGATAACCTTCCCGCCCCAACCGCAGAAAATTGTAATACTGTGCCACAATCTGACCGCCGGGGCGCGAAAAATTGAGCGCGAAGGTGGGCATGTTGCCGCCAAGATAATTGACGTTGAAAATAAGCTCTTCCGGCAGATCCTTTTTCTCCCGCCAGACAACCCAGCCCACGCCCAGGGGCGCGAGGCCGAATTTGTGACCAGAAGCGTTGATGGAGCGCACGCGTGGCAGGCGGAAATCCCAAACAAGATCAGGTTGCACAAAGGGGGCCAAAAAGCCGCCGCTGGCCCCGTCCACATGGATGGGGATGTCCCATCCCTTCTCCTGCTGTAGTGCGTCGAGAGCCTTGCTGACAGCTTCTACAGGCTCATATTGCCCGGTAAAGGTCACGCCAAGGGTAGGCACCACGCCGATGGTGTTTTCATCGCAGCGGGCGATTACTTCAGCGGGGTCCATGATCAGGCGCGATTTATCCATGGGGATTTCTCGCAGTTCAACATCCCAGTAACGCGCGAATTTGTGCCAGCACACCTGCACCGGCCCGCACACGAGGTTGGGCTTGTCGCAGCTTTTGCCAGCGGCCTTGCGCGTGGCGATCCAGCGGTGCTTCATAGCCATGCCGCCAAGCATGGCTGCCTCGCTGGAACCGGTGGTGGAGCAGCCGAGTGTGGTGCGCGGGTGCGGCGAGTTCCAGAGGTGGGCCAGCATGCGCACGCAGCGGGTTTCTAGCTCTGCCGTCTGGGGATACTCATCCTTGTCGATCATGTTCTTATCAATGCACTCCGCCATGATCTGCCGGATTTCCGGGTCTACCCATGTTTGGCAAAATGTGGCGAGGTTCTGGCGGGAATTGCCGTCCAGCAACAATTCATCGTGCAGGGCCTGGTAAACGTCGTCGGGGCGGCGCTCCTTCTGCGGGATTTCAAAATGCGGCATGACTCCATGCATGTCGTTGGCGGCATAGGTGTC
>QKDT01000395.1 GCA_003251995.1 Desulfovibrio desulfuricans | reverse complement strand
AAAATCTCGGGCTCCCGCTCCTGCAGCAGTTGCGCCAGCCCAAGCAGGGCTTGCGTTTTGGCATCGGGGTGGGCCTTGGCTATGGCCCTGGCCGCTTCCTTTGCCCGCGCGCCAAGGCGCGACATTTCTTCTGCAGGCGTCATGCTTACTCCTTATGGTAGCGATCAAGGCCGCACAGGCCGCCTGACCGGAGGATATTTGTTTTGACAGAGGGGCTTATTCTGGCCTAAGAAAAAAGCTTCCGTCCAGCTCCGCCGCGCATAAAACGCGCAGGACAAACGCGCGGAAAATCAATGGCGGTTCCGCCTCCCTAAGGAGTTTTGATACATGAATCCGCAAAAGAATCAAGGCGCGGAGGATTCCCCCCTGCTGCGCGACCTTCAGGCCGAAGTCAGCTCCGAAAGCGCCCCCATGCTCCAGTTTATGCTGCGTCACGCTGGCACCATTGCCAGCATTGTGGTGCTTTTTGTGCTGGTTTTGGCGGGTACGGGCATCTGGCGCTGGTACACAACGTCTAAAAATGACGAGGCGCGGCAGTCGCTTGCGCATATAGTGTTGCAAACCAGCGGCCCCGAGCAAACCAAGGAACTTGCCACTCTGGCGGAAAAAGTCCCCGCGGATGTACGGTTTTCTGCATATCTGGCGCTGGGTCAAAGCGCCATGAGCAACGGCGACAACGCCGCTGCCGCCGATGCCTTTGCCAAGGCCGCCAAGGCCAGCGAAGGCCCCCTTGCGCTGGTGGCTGGCATGAACGAAGCCGGGGCGATGCTCAAGGCCGGTAAGTATGCTGATGCCCTGGCTCTGCTGCAAAAGCTGCAATCCTCCCTGCCGGGTGAAGTTGCCGCCCCCCAGCTCAAGCAGATGACGGCTGAGGCCGCCATCGCCGCTGGGCAGACAGAACAGGCCGCACGCATCTACCTTGCCCTTTCGCGCGAAACGCAGGGGCTCAACGGCGAATATTTCCACGCGCGCGCAGTTGCGCTTGCGCCAAAGATTGTCGAGGAAGAAGCCGCGCAGGCCGCGGCCCCGGTTGCGCCAGACGGCGCAGGCGAAAAAGCCCCCGCCAAAGCCCAGTAAATTCTTTTTGTAAGCCCGCGCATGTGCAAACAGCGCGGGCTTGCGTCATTATAGGCGGGGCCGCATGGGTCACGCCGTTTTGCATCCAGTTGCGGCTTGGGCGACAAGCCTGGGCCTGGAGGAAACATGAGCAATCATCCGCTGTTGCAGGGCGCTCGCGGTGAGCGACACCTGCTGTTGGGAAACGAAGCCATTGTGCGCGGCGCGCTTGAAGCGGGTGTACATATGGTTAGTTGCTACCCTGGCACACCGTCTTCGGAAGTGCCGGATACCTTCTACCGTCTCGGCGGCGAGGGTCGCTATCGGCTGGAATATTCCGTCAACGAGAAGGTGGCTATGGAAGTAGCCGCTGGCGCTGCCCTGGGTGGTGCCATGAGCCTTGTGACCATGAAGCACGTGGGCGTCAACGTTGCTGCCGATCCGCTGTTCACCTCGGTGTACACGGGCCTGCCCGGCGGCATGGTGGTGCTGACCGCCGATGACCCCGGCTGCCACTCAAGCCAGAACGAGCAAGACAACCGCACCTACGCGCGCTTTGCCATGCTGCCCTGTTTTGAACCTGTTTCTGCCCAGGAAGCCAAGGACATGACCCGCGAGGCCTTTCGTCTTGCCCGCGAGCTGCAACAGCCTGTGATGTTGCGCACCACCACTCGCGTCAGCCATATGCGCGGCGCTGTGGATTTTGACGATCTGCCCGCAACCCAGCCCAAGGTTGAATTCAAGCGTGATCCGGGCCGGTTTGTGCCTGTTCCCGCTGTAGCCCGCAAGCGCCATCAGGTGCTGGAGGGTATTATTGAAAAGGCCCGCCAGTTTGCGGAATCCAGCCGCTTCAATACGGTACACGAGCCCAAGACCCACACGCGCCTTGGCGTCATCACCAGCGGCGTAGCCCGCAGCTATCTGGCAGATGCCCTGGCAGCCGGCGGATGGGAAGACCGCGTACGCGTACTTGAGCTGGGCATGACCTGGCCCCTGCCCACCGCCATGATCAGCGAATTTTTGCGCGGCTGCGACCGAGTGCTGGTGCTTGAGGAAGGCGTTGACCTGCTGGAGCAGGACGTGCGCGCCCTGGTGCAGAGGCAGGACATTCACGTGCGCATTGAAGGCAAGGATGCTGGCCTCACTGGTCAGGGTGAATATTCAACCACCCTTGTCATACGCCGCATTTCCTCCTGGCTGGACACCCCATGCCCCGCCAAACCCGTTCGCAGCGTTGATCCGGAACTGCCCGGTCGCCCGCCGAACCTCTGCGCCGGTTGCTCTCACCGCGCCGTCTACTATTCCGCGCGGCAGGTCTTTGGCGACGACGCCTTTTATTCCAGTGACATCGGCTGCTACACCCTCGGCCTGTTGCCGCCCCTGCGCGCTGCGGATTTTCTGGTGTGCATGGGCTCGTCCATCTCTGCCGGCAGCGGCTTTGCCCGCGCATCAGGCAAGCCCGTGGTGGCCTTTATCGGCGACTCCACGTTTTTCCACTCCGGCATGACGGGCCTTGCCAACGCGGTTTTTAACCAGCACGACATTATCCTTGTCATTCTGGACAACGGCACCACAGCCATGACTGGGCATCAGCCCAACCCCGGCATGCTTCAGGATATGCTCGGCTCCATGAGCCAGCATATGGATATAGAAGCCATTGTACGTGGCATGGGTGTTACCCAGTGTACCAAGGTGCGCTCCTTCAACGTGAAGGCAGTAACCAAGGCTCTGGAAGAAATGAAGACTCAGACCGGCGTGCGCGTGCTTATTTCTGAAGAGCCCTGCGTGCTGTATGCCCGCCGTCAGCTCAAAAAGGCCCAGCCCCAGGTGGCAGAGGTGGCCCAGCAGGGGCCGGAAGCCATGCGCTGCCTTGAGCAACTGGCCTGCCCCGCCTTCTACCGCGAGGGCGACAATCTTGCTGTAGACGCCACGCTCTGCACGGGCTGCATGGTTTGTTTGCAGGTTGCGCCCACGGCCTTTAAGGCGCGGAAGCGGTAGGGAGATATTATGAAGACACAAGAAATGCAAAAGCGGATGCGTATATTCTTTACCGGCGTGGGCGGTCAGGGAACCCTGACGGCTACAACCCTGTTGGCCCGCACAGCACTGGAAGCCGGACTTGATGTGGTGGCTGGCGAAGTACACGGCATGGCCCAACGCGGCGGCGTGGTGGAATCCGTCATGCTGCTTGGCGGCTGGCGTTCCCCCAAGCTGGACTACGGCGAAGCCGACGTGCTACTTGGCTTTGAGCCGCTGGAAACCCTGCGCGCCCTGCCCTATTTGCAGCCCGGCGGCGCCATATTCTCCAGCAGCGATGCCCTGCCGCCCCTCAGCGTTGCGCTGGGCAAGGCAGTGTATCCCGACATGCCGCACATTATGGAAAAGGCCCGTCAGGTCGCTGGACAGTGCCACTTTATCCCCTGCCGCGAGCTTGGCATGCAGGCTGGCTCTGTGCAGTGCGGCAATACTGTGCTTTTGAGCGTGGTCTGCTGCTCGGGCGTGCTGCCGTTTGGTGTGGACGCGCTGGAATCCGCCATAAAAAAATTCCTGCCCGCAAAATTGCAGGAATCCAACCTCAAGGCGCTGGAACTGGGCAAAGCCTACGTGAATAAATAAATGCCTCGCGCTGGCTCTCCACAACTTTGAACCAAAGCGCTGCTCGGTAAAATAGCTGAAGCCCCTTCAATTGAAGGGGCTTCACTTTTTTTAAAGATCGCACAGCCGGTGCCATCGCCTCAGCAGTTTTGCATTTGCTCTATGAGCCCTTCAAGTTTTTGCGCCTGTGTGGCTAGCCCTGCCACTGCGCGCGATGCTGCACTCATGGCATCTGCGGTTTGTCGCGAAAGATCTGTGACATCGCCTATGGTGCGGTTAATCTGGTTGGTTGCAACGGCCTGCTGCTCACTTGCCGCCGCAATGGCGCTGACCTGATTAGCGGTGCCTTCAACGGTACCCACAATTCCTTCCAAGGCCTGACCCGACTGCTGGGCTGCATCGGTTGCAACCGAAATGCCTTTTACCGCTTCTTCCACCGATGCTGCACTACGGGCCACGCTTTGCTGAATGGCCTTGATGGCGGTGTCCACATCGTGCGTGGAGGCCATCGTTTTTTCCGCCAGTTTGCGCACTTCGTCTGCCACAACTGCAAACCCGCGCCCGGCATCGCCAGCCCTGGCGGCCTCAATGGCGGCATTAAGGGCAAGCAGGTTGGTTTGATCTGCTATATCTGAAATAACGTTCATGATACGGTTAATCGAGTGCGCATGCCCACCAAGCTGCTCCATGTCTTCCTTGAGCCGCAGCGAGGTGGAGCGGACAGTTTCAATGCTCTCCAAAGCGTACTCCACCACCTTGGCCCCATCCTCGGCTTTTTTGCGTGTTTCTGCCGACGAATCCGAGGCCACGGAGGCATTTTGCGCCACCTCGCCCACGGTGGCATTCATCTCCTCCATACCAGTGGCGGCCTCTGTGAGACGTTGCGCTGTGCTGTCGGCACTTTCGCCAGCCTGGAGTATTGTTGCGCCAACCAGCTCGGAGGCAGTGGCGACCACATGGACAACTTCTTCCAGCGCTTCAGCAACCTGCTGCATGGCCTCGGCTTTTGCGCGGGCATCATGCTCTGCGGCTTCTGCCTGTTGCAACGCGGCATTGGCCCTGCCGGATTCTTCCCGCGCTTTTTCCGATTCACTACGCG
>QKDT01000315.1 GCA_003251995.1 Desulfovibrio desulfuricans | reverse complement strand
AGGGGGGCGGCATGCTGCGGCTTTTCTTCCTGGTACTGCAGAGCACTTTCGATTGAAGGAATCAAATCTCAGTATGCGCTGGTCAAGCAGGTGCAGCGCAAGATTTTGCCTGTCAAAGCGAATATGATCTTCCATGGTTTGCCTCCGCAGCATGAGATGTATTTATCAAGGATACACGACTATGCGCCGAAGGCAAAGCGCAGTTAGTGGCATTTGGCTGAAACAATATAAAAAAACATGCCGCGTCAGGGGCTTCTGCAGCGTGCAATGCTTTACAAACTGGCGCACGGCTGGCTATGCTGAGGGATGACAAAATCGTTTTCGGTGCGTTGTGTGCGCCCGGGAACACACTGGCTTTCTGTGGGGCACGCAGCATGGCGGAGTCCATGCCCGCATGGTGCGGGTGTGACCTGCTGCGGTCACATGGAATAGACTGCATGTCGATCAACTTAGGAGCTATCAGACATGGAAGAGTTTTCGAGGATTCGCCGCCTCCCCCCCTACGTTTTTGCGGTGGTGGGAGACATCAAAATGCGGCTTCGTCGGCAGAATATCGACATCGTGGACTTCAGCATGGGCAATCCGGACATAGCAACGCCCGCACCCATTGTCGACAAGCTCGTCGAGGCAGCACAAAAGCCGGTGAACCACCGTTACTCGCTTTCGCGCGGTATCCCAAACCTGCGCAAAGCCATTTGTGATCGCTACGCCCGCCACTATGGCGTGCAGCTCGACCCTGACAGCGAAGCCATTGTCACCCTGGGGTCCAAGGAAGGTCTCGCCCACCTTTCGCTGGCTATTCTTGAGCCTGGCGACGTGGTGCTTGCTCCCGACCCGACCTACCCCATCCACAAGTACGCGCCCATCATCGCCGGCGCGGACGTGCGCAGTGTGCCCATCGGCCCTGGTCGCAACTTTTTTGAAGACCTTGAGGCCGCCATGCGTCAGGCCTGGCCCAAGCCCAAGGTGCTCTTCATCTGTTACCCGCACAACCCCACCACCGAGGTGACGGATCTGGAATTCTTCCAGAAGATTGTGGATTTCGCCAAGGAGAACCACATCTGGGTTGTGCATGATCTGGCTTACGCCGATCTGGTTTTTGACGGCTACAAGGCCCCCAGCTTTTTGCAGGCCAAGGGCGCCAAGGATGTGGGCGTGGAATTTTATTCCCTGTCCAAGAGCTACTCCATGCCCGGTTGGCGCGTGGGTTTTGCCGTGGGCAACAAGGATCTTATCCACGCTCTTGCGCGTATCAAGAGCTATCTTGATTACGGCATGTTCCAGCCCATCCAGATTGCCTCCACCGTGGCCCTCAACGGCCCGGAAGACTGCGTACACGAAATCCGCGACGTGTATCAGGAGCGGCGCGACCGCCTCATTGAAGGCCTTAACCGCATCGGCTGGGAAACCCCCTCGCCCAAGGCAACCATGTTTGTGTGGGCACACATTCCCGAACCCTTCCGCAAGATGGGCTCTGTGGAATTTTCCAAGTTGCTCTTGCAGGAGGCCCACGTGGCAGTTTCGCCGGGTCTGGGCTTTGGCTCTTACGGCGATGAATACGTGCGTTTTGCCCTGATTGAAAACGAACACCGCACGCGGCAGGCTATCAGCAGTATGCGGCGGTTGTTGTCGGGCGTCTCCGACTAAACCTGTTTCGCCCTCCGCGGCTTTTTGCTTCCGGCGGCGTCAGGTGGTCTTTTTATTCTGGTCGAGTACCTCAGAGTACACTCCCTGCATAAAAAGCCCGCCTTCCTTGCCGGAAGGCAAAAATTCGCAGGATGCCAAAACAGGTTTTGAAAACATCCTTTACCCCCTGGACTGAAGCAGGCTGCTTTCTAGTCAGGGTACAAAATCTCGCTTTCAAAAACCGTTTTTCGGACGGGATGAAACGAGGTCAGAACAACTGAAATCGGCGGGGTCGGGAGGTTTTCCGGCCCCGCCGCAGCAACCATAAGGCCGACAAGGCCAACAACCGCGCAGGCCCGCGGCGGACAGACCGGGGTTAGGCAGCAGATTCGGAGGCGACATGACAAAGAACAGCGATAAACCCCTGGTAGTAGGCCTTGCCGGATTCGGCACCGTTGGCGGCGGTCTTGTACGCTTGCTTGACGAAAACGCCGACCTGATCCGCCGCCGTTGCGGGCGCGACATCGTGCTTAAAAAGGTATTGGTGCGCAACGCCACCAAGGCCCGCAGCGCCCAGTTGCCCGCAGGAACAGAGCTGACCACAGACTACCGCGCGCTGACCGATGATCCTGAAATCGACGTGCTGGTGGAACTGATCGGCGGCATCGACAACGCCCGCGCCATCATCGACCGCGCTCTTGACCAGGGCAAACACATCGTTACAGCCAACAAGGCCTTGCTGGCAGAAGAAGGTCTGGCCCTGTTTCAGAAGGCCGACCGTAAAAAGCGCATTTTGCGGTACGAGGCCAGCGTAGCCGGGGCCATCCCCATTGTGGAAACGCTGAAGGAAAGCCTCACCGGCAACCGTATTGAATCCCTCATGGGTATTCTCAATGGCACAAGCAACTATATCTTGTCCGAGATGACCAGCAACGGGATGGATTTTGACGTGGCCCTCAAGCAGGCCCAGCAGTTGGGCTATGCCGAAGCCGATCCCACGCTGGATATCGATGGTCACGATGCCGCCCACAAGCTGATTTTGCTCATCCGTCTGGCCTATGGGGCGCACTATCCTTACACGGCCCTTTCGGTGCGCGGTATTCGCGGGCTGTCTGGTATGGATATTCGCTTGGCGCGTGAATTTGGCTACCGTATCAAGCTTATTGGTCAGGTGCGTGAGGTGCCCGGTGACGGGGCTAGCGATGGCGATGGCAACATTCGGCTTGAAGCCGGGGTGTTTCCCGCCCTTGTGTACCACAAGTTTTTGCTGGCCCGCGTGGGCGGCGTGTACAACGCCGTGCGGGTAAATGCCAACGCCTCCGGCGCGCTGTTCTTCCACGGGCGCGGCGCGGGCGATTTGCCCACCGCCGGGGCTGTGTTGGGCGATTTGCTGGCAGTGGCCCGCGACGAGCGGCCCAACAATACCGGCTTTGTCTGCAAAGAGCTGCCCAAAGCCTCCATTGTGCCGCCCGAAGAATGGCGCTCGTGCTACTATGTGCGCGTCATGGTGCAGGATACCCCCGGCGTGCTGCGTGACCTTTCGGGTTGCATGGCGGCAGAGGGCATCAGCATGGCGCAGGTTATCCAGAAGAGCGACGAGGGCAACGGCGTGCCGCTGGTCTTTATGACCCACGAAACAACGGCCCGTGCCATGAGCGACGCCTTGCAGCGCACCATGGACGCTGGCCTGCTCAAGGAACCCGCGGTGTACTTCCGCGTGTTGGGAGGAGCATGATAATTTTTGACGAACCATATGTCTCGCCGGAGCTGCTTGAATATGCGGCTGCCCGGCGGGAACCAGTGCTCGACAATGCCGTGGCGCGGGACTTGTCCCGCGCCCGCGCGCTTTCTGGGGCTGCCCCCCTCAACATCATACCCGAGGCGGAATTTGCCGCCCTGTGCCGCAAGAGCTGCCAGGAATGCACGCCGCCGCTCATCTACACCTGTTCGGAAAATTCCCTGGCCTGGGTTTGCGAGCATGTGGACTCTCCCGAGCTTGTGAGCGGCATAGAAAAGCTCAAGAACAAGGCCCTTACCCGCGAACTGCTGCGCCCCCTCTACGACGACTATTTTTACCGCAGGCTGAGCCTTGATGCCTTGCGCAGCTTGCCTTTTGAAGAGTTGCGCCTGCCCTGCGTGGTCAAGCCGTCTGTGGGTTTTTTCAGCCTTGGCGTGCGTATTGTGCGCAACCGGGAGGACTGGCAGGCCGCCCTTGCCGCCATTGAGCAGGAGGCCGTCCACTGGCGTGAGCAGTATCCTGACAGCGTGGTGGACAGCGAAGACTGGCTCATTGAGGAATATATTGACGGTGAGGAATACGCCGTAGACGTGTACTTTGATGCGCAGGGCCAGGCTGTGATCTGCAATATCATGCGGCACGAATTCGCCTCTGCCTCCGACGTGAGCGACCGCCTGTACTACACTGGCGCTTCTGTGGTGCGCGCGCATCTGGCAGAATTTGAGGCATGGTTCAACCGCGTAAACGGGCTGCTGGGGCTGCGGAATTTTCCCACCCATGTGGAACTGCGGCGCGACGCGCAGGGCCGCATACGCCCCATAGAATTTAACGCTCTGCGTTTTGCGGGCTGGTGCTGCACAGATATCACCCTGTTTGCCTGGGGCTTCCACTCCTACGGCTGTTTTCTGGAAGGGCAGCGGCCTGATTGGGACAAGGTGCTGGCTGGGCGCGAAGGCAAGCTCTACACCCTTATCGTGCTGAACAAGCCGGAAAACTGCCCCCCTGTGAACAGCTTTGATTACGAGGCCTTGAGCCGGGGCTTCCAGCGCGTATTGCACGTAAGAAAAAGCGATTTCACGCGTTACGGGCTTTTTGGTTTTCTCTTTACGGAAACGCCTGAAGACCAGAGGGAAGAACTGGACCGCATAGCCCGCTCGGACCTGCTGGAATTCACAAGCTGAGGCCGTTGTGGAACATCTAGAAATAGCAACCCGCAGCCGTTGTGAAATGATCGACATCACTACGGAACTGCGGGCACTGGTTCGCCGCAAGGCAGCAAATGCTCGCTGGCAGAGTGGCGCATTGGCCCTGTTTTGTCCGCATACCACCTGTGGTCTTACGGTCAACGAGGGTGCGGATCCGGACGTGCGCCGCGACATGCTGGCTTTCTTCAGCCGTCT
>QKDT01000072.1 GCA_003251995.1 Desulfovibrio desulfuricans | reverse complement strand
GACAACGATTAAGGTAAGGAAATTCCATGAACAAGAGAATCTACTGGATCGAAGGCGACGGCATTGGCCCCGAAATCTGGAAGGCCGCGCGCCCCGTTATTGAAGCTGCCCTGGCTGCCGAAAATACCGGCATCAGCCTGGAATGGACAGAACTGCTGGCGGGCGACAAGGCCGTAAAAGAAACCGGCTCTCCCCTGCCCGAAGAAACCATGCAGACCCTGCGCACTGCCGAGCTTGCCATGAAGGGCCCCCTCGGAACCCCTGTAGGCACGGGCATTCGCAGCCTCAACGTGGCCCTGCGCCAAGGCCTTGATCTTTATGCCTGCATCCGCCCGGTGCGCCATTTTGAGGGTCTTGAAACCCCGGTCAAGCACCCCGAGCGCGTCAATATGGTCATATTCCGCGAAAACACCGAAGACGTTTACGCAGGTGTGGAATTTGCCGCCGGAACCCCCGAGGCCCGCAAGCTCGTGACCTTTTTGCGTGAAGAGCTGGGCGTGACCAAGGTGGCAGAAGCCGCCGCCGTGGGCATCAAACCCATGACCGAGGCTGGCTCCAAGCGCCTGGTGCGCCGCGCCCTGCGCTTTGCCCTTGACCAAGGGCAGCAGAGCCTCACCCTTGTCCACAAGGGCAATATCATGAAGTTCACCGAAGGCGCTTTCCGCCAGTGGGGCTACGATGTGGCCGCGCAGGAATTTGGCGACCTCACCTGCACGGAAAAAGAACCCGTGGCTGGTCGCCTGGTGGTCAAAGACCGCATTGCCGACGCCATGTTTCAGGAGGCGCTGCTGCGCCCCGAGCAGTATCAGATTCTGGCTACGCCCAACCTCAACGGCGACTACATCTCCGACGCTCTGGCAGCGCAGGTGGGCGGCCTTGGCCTGGCCCCCGGCGTCAACATGTCGGACACCCTGGCCTTCTATGAAGCCACCCACGGCACCGCGCCCACCATCGCGGGCAAAGACAAGGCCAACCCTGGCAGCGTGATCTTGTGCGGCGCGCTCATGCTTGAACACATCGGCGTGCCCAAGGCTGCGGAACGCATCCGCAATGCCGTGAGCAAGGCCATTGCCGCCAAGGCCGTAACCGAAGACCTGGCAGCCCAGGTTCCCGGCTCTCGCACTGTAGGCTGCGTTGAGTTTGGCGAAATCATTGGCGCAAACCTGTAAGAGAAATTCGGGCTGCCGCAAGGCATGCCTGTATAACGACTGATGATGCGGGCGGCAGGCCCGCAGACGGAATACATACCTGGAGCAACAGGAGAAAAGGAGTGTTTTTTCGGCCCCGCCCCTGGTCAACGCATGACCGGGCGCAACCGCAAAACGCTCCTTTTCTCCAGCCAGCTCCAGCTAGATGAGAAGGCTGACACCATGATTTCACTGGACACATTGCTGCTGTTCATCCCTCTTGCGGCAATTCTCGTCATACTGCCCGGGCCGGATTTTGCGCTTATCGCCAAAATTTCGCTCATGGATGGTCGCCCGCAGGGGCAGGCCGCCGCAGTTGGCGTGGCTCTGGGCATCTGTGTTCACACCACTGCCGCCATGCTGGGCATTTCAGCCATCATCGCCCAGTCTGTGCTGTGGTTCAGCATTCTTAAGTATGTGGGTGCGGCCTATCTGGTGTGGCTGGGCATCCATGCCCTGCGTTCTGGTCAGGCTGTTAGTTCTGCGGTGGTAAAAACGGCTCAGCAGCATGATGACGCCCGCCCCGCGCAACGCCTGAACCTGCGCCAGTGGATGCACTTTTTCGGTCAGGGATTTTTGACCAACGTGCTTAATCCCAAGGCCGTGCTGATTTTTCTGACGTTTCTCCCCCAGTTCATGGACCCGCACGCGCCGCTTGCCCCGCAGTTCCTTACTTTGGGCAGCATCATGTCCGGCTTGTGTCTGATCTGGTATGTGCCGCTGGCCTATATGCTGGGCCGCATCCGGCACATCTTTGAAAACAGCCGCTTCCAGAAATGGATGCAGCGCTGTACGGGCCTTGTTTTCATTGCCTTTGGCCTCAAACTGGCCACGGCGCAGTCTCGCTAACCCGCGTCGCGCCAGCGACCCGCAAACCCCTGAAGGTCTGCCATGATCGAAATTGTGAACAGTTCTGTGGTGATTGACGCCAACGGCATCTCCATGGCTGAAGAAGCCCGCTCCAAAGGCGTTGATATTGAAGCCGCCCGTAAAAATAGCCTTTCTGCGCGCATCCTAGCCGCGCACAATACCACTGACGATGCAAACGTGCTGCGCATCCGCTTTGACGCCATGGCCTCGCACGACATCACGTATGTGGGCATTATCCAGACCGCCCGCGCCAGCGGCCTTAAGGAATTTCCTGTTCCCTACGCGCTGACCAACTGCCACAACAGCCTGTGCGCCGTGGGCGGCACCATCAATGAAGACGACCACCTTTTCGGCCTTTCGGCGGCGCGCAAGTACGGCGGCATTTTTGTGCCCCCGCATCTGGCGGTTATTCACCAGTATGTGCGCGAAATGATGACCAAGTGCGGCGGCATGATCCTTGGCTCAGACAGCCACACCCGCTATGGCGCTCTGGGTGTTATGGCTATTGGCGAAGGCGGCCCGGAACTGGTCAAACAACTGCTTGGCAAAACCTACGATGTCAGCAATCCGCAAAAGGTCGTGGTGTGGCTTGAAGGCGCACCCCGCCCCGGCGTTGGCCCGCAGGACGTGGCCCTTGCCATCATTGGCGCGGTGTTCAAAAACGGCTTTGTCAAAAACAAGGTCATGGAATTCATGGGCCCCGGCGTGGCGGGTCTTTCTGTGGAATACCGCTGCGGCATTGACGTTATGACTACTGAAACCACCTGTCTTTCGTCCATCTGGACCACAGACGAAAAGGTGCGTGACTACATGACCATGCATGGTCGCGCCGCTGATTACGCAGAGCTGCGCCTTGAAGGCCCCGCTTGCTACGACGGCCTTATCCGTGTTGACCTGAGCAGGATTGTGCCCATGATCGCCCTGCCCTTCCACCCCAGCAACGTGTACCCCGTTGCAGAAGTTGCCAAGCATGGCGCCGAACTTCTGGCAGAGGTGGAAGCCGAAGCCCAGCGTCAGTTTGGCGATGCCGCCAAGGGATTGAACATGCGCGCCAAGGTGCATGACGGCGGCGTGTGGGTTGACCAGGGCATCATTGCTGGCTGTGCGGGCGGCAATTTTGAAAACATTGCCCTTGCCGCTGCCATCCTGGATGGTAAAACAACGGGCAATCAGGCCTTCAACCTGGCTGTCTACCCCGCCAGTGAACCGCAGGGCCTTGCCCTGGTCAAAAATGGCGCTGCCGCCAAGCTCATGCTTGCTGGCGCGGTGATGAAGACGGCCTTCTGCGGTCCCTGCTTTGGCGCGGGCGACACCCCGGCCCATGGCGCTCTTTCCATCCGCCACACCACCCGTAACTTCCCCAATCGTGAAGGCTCCAAGCCTTCCAACGGGCAGGTTTCCACCGTGGCCCTCATGGACGCCCGTTCCATTGCCGCCACGGCAGCCAACGGCGGACGCCTGACCCCCGCCACCGAGCTTGACTGGTCTGCACCCGCTCTGGCGAACGCTGACCTCTCGTACAGCTTTGAGCCGCTCATCTATCACAGCCGCGTGTATAACGGCTTTGGCAAGGCCGAGCCACAGACCGAGCTTGTGCGCGGCCCCAACATTGCCGACTGGCCGAGCATGAGCCCGCTGCCCGAACACCTGATGCTGCAAGTGGTGAGCGTTATTACCGACCCTGTCACCACCACGGACGAGCTGATCCCCTCTGGCGAAACCTCGTCCCTGCGCTCCAACCCGCTCAAGCTGGCGGAATACACGCTTTCGCGCAAAGACCCTGAATATGTGGGCCGTGCCAAGACTGTTCACGCCATGGAAAGCGCCCGCCTTGCCAACCCCGGCGACGCGGATCTGCTTGCCAAGGCGCGTGGGCTCTTTGCCGTGTGCGGGCTTGATGTGTTGCAGGGCGAAGCGGATCTCAAGCACGTGGGCATGGGTTCCACCATCTTTGCCGTAAAGCCCGGCGATGGCTCTGCCCGCGAGCAGGCGGCCTCCTGCCAAAAAGTGCTTGGCGGCTGGGCCAACATGGCGGTGGAATACGCTACCAAGCGTTACCGCTCCAACCTTATCAACTGGGGCATGCTGCCCTTTATCGTTGATGCCTCGCTGGCGGAGACACTCAAGGTTGGCGACTGGCTGGTGGTGCCCAACGTGCGCAGCGCCGTGAAAAACGCAGACCCCTCCTTTGCCGGCTATGTTGCCAGCGAAGGCGGTCAGGCCCAGCAGATCAGCCTTGCCCTCAAGGAACTGACCGACGACGAACGCAAGATCATCCTCGATGGCTGCCTGATCAACTTCTACAACAGCTAGGCTAGGTTTTGCGGGGGCGGGGCTCTTTAGCAAGAGTCTCCTCCCGCATATCCCCAACCTAAATTTTATATTCCGCTATCTGCAGTGGCTAACAGGCCATGCAAAACAGCAAAAGGCCTCTGTGAAAATTCCACAGAGGCCTTGTTTTATTCGTAAAAACGCTGAGCTACGTTACTTGGCGGCTTTTTTGTCGGCCTTCTTGTCGGTCTTCTTGTCGGTCTTCTTGTCAGCCTTTTTATCGGCATTGGCGTCTGCTTTTGCGTCCGCCTTGGCATCAGTCTTGACGGCGGCAGGCGGGGCTTCTTCCGGCATGGGGTTCTTATCCAATTCCTGCTTTATGGCAGCCTTAAGCTCCTCGCTTGCCCCAGCATCGTTCAAGCCCGCGCGCAGATGCTCAATGC
>QKDT01000377.1 GCA_003251995.1 Desulfovibrio desulfuricans | reverse complement strand
CAGGCAGACAGGGCGCACCTTGAAGACTTGGTGCGCAATGATCCGCTCACGGGATTGCGAAGCCGTGCCTTTTTTTCCATGACCGTTGAAGAGCTGGAAAACAATGCAGTTCGCCCCGTTGGGGTGATTGTCGCCGATGTCAACGGACTCAAAATGATCAATGACTACCTCGGGCACGAGGAAGGCAATACCGTGCTTTGCCAGGCTGCCCTGCTGCTGAAGGGTGGCCTGGATTCCGCAGCCTGTGTGGCGCGCATGAGTGGTGACGAATATACAGTGCTGCTGCCAGGGTGCGATAGCCAAAGGGTCACCGAGGTCATGCATGAACTTGAGCAGCGGTTTGAGCGCCACAATAGCGCCCAAAATCGCCCCCCTGTGCTGCTGGCCCTTGGGTCTTCTTGTGCCGAAAATACGGAAACAGCCATCTCCGTGGCGATTGTAGCCGCCGATAGAGCCATGCTGCGTCATAAGCTGTTCAGCAGGGCAGAAACACGCCAGCGCATCAAAAGCTGGATTGAAAATCATACGGTTGCCAAGGTTTCGTTGAACGACTGCCGCTATCTGTAGTGCGTCCCCCATGCCACAGCCAGCACCCACGCGTTGCCGGAGCGTATGCAGAATTGCGGGCATCTCCGTCTACCTGCATTGACCCTTACCTGATATTATCTTAGCCCCTCGCCGCGCTTGACGCAGGGCGGGCTTTGCGCCAGAGTATCCGCATGTCGGATGATAACCCTCCCCCTACGCAGGCCCAGGACTCTGCCAGCGGCATCAGCAAGCAAGCCTTGCTTGAACAGCCCATAGTGCAAGAGACCGAAAGCGGCCAAAAGTTGTTACAGTTCCTGCAAAGGCGGCTGAACTTGCCCCCCACCCTGCTTCACCGCTGGGTGCGCACTGGTCAGGTGCGCATAAACGGCAGCAGGTGCAAGCCATTTGCTCGCGTGCAGACGGGCGACATTGTTCGCCTGCCCCCCTTTGCCTTTAAAATGGCAGAGGAAAGCGCAACGGCAACGGACACGCAGCCATTGGCGGATACCAGTCCTGTTTCGCAGGCGGTTGATGCTCCCCCCTTGCCGCCCATGATTGGCACAGACGGATACCTGTGGGCTTTTAACAAACCCGCAGGCCTGCCAACACATCCCGGCACAGGGCATGATGACAGCCTCAGCTCTCGCCTTGCCGCCTACTTTGCAACCGCTCCTTTCAAGCCCGTACCTGTACACAGACTGGACAAGGAAACATCTGGCGTATTGCTGGTGGCAGCCTCATACGAAGCCCTGCTCAGTGCGCAAAATGCCCTGCGCGACGGTTCACTTTCCAAGGAATATGTGGTTTGGGTGCAAGGTGGCTGGCCCTATGCGGAAACGCAGTTATTGCGCCATTTTTTGCGCAAGGATGCGGCCCAGGGTTATGAAAAAGTGCGCCCGGCAGCCCCCGGCGAGGCCAACAGCCGCGAAGCACTCTGCCTAGTGCGCCCTTTACGGGTAGGGAAAGACCAAAGCTTGTTGCTTGTTCGCCTGCTCACAGGCCGCACCCATCAGATCAGGGTGCAACTGGCAACCATGGGACATCCAGTAGTTGGCGACACCAAGTATGGACAAACTCCGCGCCGCCATGTGCCGCGAGGGGCCTATACCATCCCCGCTCCTGCCCGCAAGAGCAATGCCGGAGATCCAGACCAGGAACAGGAAAACCTGCTGCTGCACGCCCTGCGCGTAACCATGCCCTGCGGGCGCGTATTTTCCTGCCTGCCGCCATGGGCTGGTGCGCATACGCTTGAGCACATGCCCGATCCCGTAGCGGCTGTTGTTGCCCCGGCGTATGGGGACAAATGCGGGGCCTTCCCTTTGACAGAACAAAGTGCTACAAATAAATTTTTACGCCAGTAAAACAGCCATAAAACCCAACTGTCCCTGGCGGCCGCGCAAATTGCCCGGCTCTGCACGCCAGACGCCTCAGCAAGCCATTGGCTCTGCGGCGCTTTCTTTTCATCGGAGCGCATGGTCGCATAGCGGCGCACTCCGCTTCACGCATGCAATCTCGCCTGGCAAATCCCAGGCGCACACTTAAGGTATACTCATGGCAAATACATTGCCCCGCGTCATTCTGGTGGGTCGCCCCAATGTGGGCAAATCCACCCTGTTCAACAGGCTTATCCGCAGCAATCGAGCCATCACCCATGACCGTCCCGGCGTTACCCGCGACCGCATGGATGGTGTGGTGCGCCGCAAGGACACCCCGGTTTTCGGCATTGTCGATACGGGCGGCATCACCCTTGACGCTCATGCCGCCGTGGTGGAAGGCCCCGAAGGCATTCGCGGTTTTGAGCGCGACATCCTCGCCCAAACCGAAGCAGCGTTGGAAAACGCCGCTGCCGTGGCCTTTGTGGTAGACTCGCGCGACGGGCTGCTGCCCCTGGACGAGCATCTTGCGGCCCACGTGCGCCGCAAGGGGCTGCCCACCATCTGCGTGGTCAACAAGGTTGACGGCGTGGAACGTGAAGACGAACTCATGGCGGAATTTCACGTTCTGGGCTTTCCCCTGCTGCCGGTTTCTGCCGAGCACGGGCACAACATCAACGCCCTGGTGGAAGAACTGGTGGCCCTGCTGCCTGAAGAAACCTCCAGCGAGCCGCCGGAGCCGCCAACGCTCAAGCTGGCGATGCTGGGTCGCCCCAATGCGGGCAAATCGTCGTTGATCAATGCCATTTCCGGCTCCGAGCGCATGATTGTTTCCGACGTGGCGGGCACCACGCGTGATAGCGTTGACGTACGCTTTACCCGCGCGGGTCGCGACTATGTCTTTGTTGACACCGCGGGTGTGCGCCGCCGCACCAAGATTACCGACAGTGTGGAAAAGTACTCCGTCAACTCGGCTATCAAGTCGAGCACCAAGGCCGACGTGACCCTGCTGACTCTTGACGCCGCCGAAGGCGTGAGCCAGCAGGACAAGCGCCTTATGGACATGCTCAACACGCGCAAAACGCCTTTTATGGTGCTTATCAACAAGTGCGATCTGGCCCCCCGCGATTCGCTGGACAGGCTCAAAAAGAACGTGGCCGACATGCTGGCATTCTGCCCGCATGTGCCGATTTTGAACGTTTCTGCGCTCAAGGGCACAGGCCTGAAAAAGATTTTGCCCCTGGCAGCCCAGATCCACGAAGAATGCAGCGTGCGTATTCCCACCGGCAAGCTCAACCGCGCCATGGAAGAAGTACTCGACAAGCACCAGCCGCCAGTGGTCAAGCGCGTGCGCGCCAAGTTCTTCTACCTCACCCAGGCGGAAACTGCGCCGCCGACCTTTGTCTGCTTTGTGAGCGATGCCGACCGCGTGCCCGAAAGCTATACCCGCTATCTCGAACGCGCGTTACGCAAGATATTTGGCATTACGCATGCCCCCATGCGTCTGCATCTGCGCTCAAGCCACAAGAAAAAGTCTGACAAATAAAGGCATCCCGGCTAAATGCCGGGCTGCCCGCACAACAAAAAATCCCCCGGCTCAAACCGGGGGATAATAAGCCAGCCTGCACAAAGCAGCTAGCGCAAACACACTGAATGGCGGAGACGTATAGGGGTCGAACCTACCACAGACCGCAAGGCCTGCCACCGGTTTTGAAGACCGGGCGCCACACCGGTGACGAAACGTCTCCGCATGGGCGCCACCATAGGGCAAAAGCTCTTTTGCCGCAAGAGGGCAAACCTGTGGGGCCGTTGCCGCGCCGCTAAAGCACGGTCATGTGGCGAAGCGCGAACCTGACCGGCGTAAAATTGCAACAGGCATGCGGTTTTGACTCTTGAAGCCTTTTTTCATTGCCAAGCATGTTTTGCGTATTATTATGAACTGAACAAGCGCAGCCGAAAAGCCTGCCGCAAATGCTGCAAATGCCCACAAACATTTGACACCAGCCACATGCAGGTAGTAATTTCTTAACTGTGCTGGCCATATATCCGGCCTAGCCGTGCGCCCCCCGCGCCCGGAAAACGTAACGGAGGCAGTGTTGAATCAAATAAGTCGCAACCTGATGCTGTGGGCGATAATCGTCCTGGCGATGGTCATGCTTTTCAATATGTTCCAGCAGCCACAGGGGATAACCCAGCGGGTGCCGTATTCAGATTTTCTCAGCCAGGTGGATAATGGGCAGCTCATGTCCGTGACCATTCAGGGCCATACGCTTATCGGGCGCACATCTGATGGCAAAATGGTGCAGTCGTATGCGCCCCAGGACATCGGCCTGGTAAATCGCCTTATTGAAAAAAAGGTTGAAAGCAAAGCCGAACCGCCGGAAGAACAACCCTGGTACATGACCCTGCTGGTCTCTTGGTTCCCCATGCTGCTGCTGGTGGGCGTGTGGATATTCTTTATGCGCCAGATGCAGAGCGGCGGCGGCAAGGCCATGAGTTTTGGTCGCTCGCGTGCCCGCCTGCTCAATCAGGAAACCGCCCGCGTTACTTTTGCGGATGTGGCCGGTGTTGACGAAGCCAAGGACGAACTTTCGGAAGTTGTGGAATTTCTTTCCAATCCCAAAAAGTTTACCCGTCTTGGCGGGCGTATCCCCAAGGGCGTGCTGCTTGTGGGCCCTCCTGGCACCGGTAAAACCCTTCTGGCTCGCGCCGTTGCTGGTGAAGCTGGGGTGCCTTTCTTTTCCATCTCTGGCTCAGACTTTGTTGAAATGTTTGTGGGCGTGGGCGCTTCACGCGTGCGCGACCTTTTTGTGCAGGGCAAAAAAAACGCTCCCTGTCTGATATTTATTGACGAAATTGATGCTGTGGGCC
>QKDT01000415.1 GCA_003251995.1 Desulfovibrio desulfuricans | reverse complement strand
CGGATACAATTCTGAAATGAGGGTGACCAAATGGGAACAACGGGTACTTTGGCTATTCTTGGCGTAACGGTCGTCGGCATTGTGGTGCTGTGCGTGCGTTACAGGGTTCATGCGTTTTTGGCGCTCATGGCTGCCTGCATATTTCTAGGGCTTGCCAGCGGCATGCCCCTGGGGGCCATAGGTTCGTCCATTGAAAAGGGCATGGGCAATACGCTGGGCTTTCTGGCGCCTATTCTCGCTTTGGGCGCGTTTATGGGGAAAATGCTTGAAGTTTCCGGCGGCGCGCAAAGGCTTGCCAAATCGCTTATCGGGGTTTTTGGGCAGACCAAATCCTACTGGGCTATGCTCATAATTGGGTATATCTGCGGTATCCCGGTATTTGCCCAGGTTGGCATGGTTCTGCTGATGCCCCTGGCCTTTTCCATCTCCAAGGAATCCAAGCTTTCCATCCTGCTGGTTGCCCTTTCGCTCTATACCGGCCTTCTGGTTGTACACTGCGTTGTGCCGCCGCACCCCGCCGCCATGGCAATTGCCAAGGAACTGAATGCCGATGTGGGCAAGGTTATTCTTTACGGCCTTGTGCTTGTTGTGCCCGGCGCAATCATTGGCGGCCCCATTTTTGCCAAGTACATCAGCAAGAACATCAACGTGCCCTTGCCTGAAGGGGCCGTCACCAGTGCCATCAGCAAGGACGGGCGCGATCTTCCCAATTTTGTCGGAACCCTGCTGCTCACCCTGCTGCCGCTCATTCTCATGATTGGCAAAACCATTGTTGAATTTTCTTCCAGCAAGGATGCAGCCTACCTGCCCCTGGTGGAGTTTTTGGGCCACCCAGTGATCGCCCTGTTTATCTCTGCCGTGGCTTCGCTGATTTTTCTTGGTGTGAAGCGTGGTTTCAGCTCTGTTGAGTTGAGCAGCTTCTGCGACAAATCGCTGTTGCCCATGGTTTCCATTCTGCTTGTTATCGGCGCTGCGGGCAGCTTCAACAAGGTTATTATGGATTGCGGCATGGGCAACGTGCTCAAGGATGTGCTGGTTACACTTAATATGCACCCGGTCATTATGGCTTGGCTCATCGCCTCCATCATGCGGTTTGCCCTTGGCAGCGCCACTGTTGCCATGATGACGGCAGCAGGCTTTATCAGCCCAGTGCTGGCTGTGCATCCTGTTGATCCGGCGCTTATGTGCATTTCCATTGGCGCGGGCGCCATTGGCTGGTCGCATGTTACAGACTCCGGCTTCTGGTTTTTCCGTGAGTTCCTGAATATGTCGGTCAAGGATATGTACCTTTCGTTCACGCTATCTGGCTGCATTGTGTCGATCATAACGGTGATACTCTGCTATTTTGCCTCATTTGTAATTTAACTGCGTATTGCGGAGACTGTGATGAAATATATAACACCTACGCTTACAGCCCTGAAGAGCAAAACAGAAATTGATGTGCAGTCGTGCCTCAAGCACTACGATTTTTTGATCAACGCCAATATTGACGGTGTAGCCATCTTCGGTAGTTCTGGCGAATTTCCCCACCTTTCGGTTGAGGAACGCAAGGGACTGGTTGCCGCTGCCGTCAAGCACATCGACCGCCGCATGCAGGTACTCATCGGTACTGGCGACATGCGCGTGGAAGAATGCATTGCCATGTCCAACTTTGCCATAGAGCAGGGCGCGGACGGCGTGATGGTGGTGGGGCCGTGGTATTTTGCCCTGACTGATGCGGACGTGATGAGCTATTTTGGCGCAGTGGCGGAGCAGGTGCGCGGCAAGGTGTACATCTACAACTACCCAGACCGCACAGGGTACAGCATCTCCCCCAGCGTGGTGCTTGAGCTCGCCAAACGCTATCCCAACATCGTTGGCATCAAGGACACCATCCCTGACATGGCGCACACGGTGGATCTTATCCAGACAGTGAAAGGAAGCATCCCCTCGTTTGAAGTGCTGAGTGGCTTTGACCACAACTTTGCGTCAAACGTGCTGGCTGGCGGCGATGGCTGCATTGCAGCGGTATCCAATGTGCGGCCTGACCTGTGCGCGGCGTGGCGTGATGCCATGAAGGCCCGCGATTTCGAAGGCACCATGAAGTACCAGCAACTATTTAACCGCATTGTGGGCGTGTACGGGTTCTCGTCGCCCTTTATGGCAGCCATGAAGGGCCTGTTGGTGGATGCGGGTATTTTTGCTTCTGACACGGTCGCCTTCCCTTATCAGGAAGCCACCAAGGCGCAGATTTTTGCCGTGCGGGAATTCATGCGCGGTTTTTAGAACTGGCTGAACGTGTTTTGCCGGCGGGGGATCAGTATCCCCCGCTGACAACCAGACGCTGGCTGAGTTCACCCTCCACCACACGTTTGGCGTATGCGTTGACTGTTCAATAGGGGCAACCGGTGTGCCCAGGCGGCACCGTTTCGGTTTCAGGCGCGCAGTTTGCCGCGCAGGGCGGTTAACCTCCCGCCCGCTGAATCCGGCAACTTCTCAACGAAGAGAGTATGCTATGTCCATTGCAGATATTTATGAAAACTCACACAACGATGTATATAAGGTTAAAACCCATGCAGCCGGGCCTGCTGGATCATTGCCGCTGACAGGCGACATGCTGCGTCAACTGCCTTGCGGCGACATTTTTGGCATGACCCTGGATGCAGGCATGGGCTGGAAGCCAGAGGATATTCTTGGCCCCAATGTGCTCATCATCAGCACCCTTGGCGGTAAGCGCAACGACGATGGAACCCCTGACGCTCTGGGCCTGCATGTGGGCCATTGGGAGCTTGGTTTGCAAATTTCCGCCGCCAGTAGCGAAATTAAAGAGCAGAAGGGCGTACCCTTTGCCTCGTATGTTACCGACCCCTGTGATGGACGCACCCAGGGCACAACGGGTATGTACGATTCACTTCCATTCCGCAATGATGCGGCGATGGTTTTTCGCAGGCAGATACGCTCCTTGCCCACGGTAAACGCGGTTATTGGCGTTGCCAGTTGCGACAAGGGCCTGCCCGCAACCATGATGGCCCTGGCATCCATGCACGACCTGCCCTGCGTGCTGGTTCCCGGTGGTTCGACCCTGCCGCCCACCGAGGGGGAAGATCTTGGCAAGGTGCAGACTATTGGCGCGCGCTACTCCAATAACGAGCTGAGCCTTGAAGATGCGGCCCGCCTTGGCTGCCGCGCCTGCGGCTCAGCCGGTGGCGGTTGCCAGTTTCTTGGCACAGCCGGTACTTCACAGGTTGTAGCCGAAGGCCTTGGTTTGGCCCTGCCGCACACGGCCCTTGCCCCCTCAGGTGAGCCTGTGTGGGTGGAAGTGGGCCGTCAGTCTGCCAAGGCCGTGATGGCTCTGCTTAAAAAAGGCATCACCATCAAGGATATCATCACCGACAAGGCCATTGAAAACGCCATGATGGTGCATGCGGCCTTTGGCGGTTCCACCAATCTGCTGCTGCATCTGCCCGCCATTGCCCATGCGGGTGGTTGCCGCCGCCCCACGGTGGATGATTGGGCGCGTGTGAACAGCGTGGCCCCCAGGCTGGTGAGCGTGCTGCCCAACGGCCCCGTGTACCATCCCACTGTTCGTGCCTTTATGGCTGGCGGCGTGCCGGAAGTTATGCTGCACCTGCGCGATCTTGGCCTGCTGCATCTGGATGCTCTTACCGTTACCGGACATACCGTGGGCGAAAACCTTGAGTGGTGGGAAAAGAGCGAACGCCGCGCCTCCTTCCGCCGTATGCTCAAAGAGCTCGACAATGTGGAGCCCGATGATGTGATCATGTCGCCAGTCCGTGCCAAGGAGCGTGGGCTGACCTCCACCATTACCTTCCCTGTGGGCAATATCGCCCCCGAAGGTTCGGTTATCAAATCCACTGCCATTGATCCCTCTGTGATCGATGCTGACGGTGTGTACCGCCACACAGCAGCTATCAAGGTATTTACCGCCGAGCCAGACGCCATCAAGGCCATCAAGGCCGGAAAAATTGAAAAGGGCGACATGCTGGTTGTTATTGGCGGCGGCCCTTGCGGTACTGGTATGGAAGAAACCTACCAGCTTACCTCGTCGCTCAAGCATCTGTCGTACGGCAAATACGTGTGCCTGCTCACAGACGCACGTTTCTCTGGTGTTTCCACCGGCGCGTGCGTGGGGCATATCGGGCCAGAAGCCCTGGTGGGCGGCCCCGTCTCCAAACTGCGCGACGGCGACATTGTGGAAATGGTCGTGGACTGCACCAAGCTGGAAGGCCGCATCAACTTTGTTGGCACCGACCCGCAGCATCACCTCACCCCCGAAGAAGGGGCCAAGGTTCTTGCAGGGCGTACCCCGCACCCCGTCCTCAAGCCCGCGCCCGCGCTGCCAGACGACACTCGCCTGTGGGCGGCCCTTCAGGCCGTGAGCGGTGGCACCTGGGGCGGCAGCGTGTATGATGTGGACAAGATTGTTGCCGTGCTCGAGGCTGGTAAAAAAGCTCTGGGCATGTAGAAAACATTCTGTTGATTGCCATTTAAAAGGGCCGCTCCGGATTCGGGGCGGCCCTTTGGCATAAAATGAGATCAAAAAATTATGCGCCAGCCGCTTCAAGCACAAAACGGCGTACGCCGCGCATTTCTTCCAGCAGGGCAGGGTAGTCAAAGCGGGTAAAGCGTCCGTCCTGATAGAGTACCTCGCCGCCCACCATGGTCATGCGGGTTTCCATACCTGTAGCCGCGTATACAAGGTGCGACACCTCGTTATACATGGGCTGCAAGTTGGGTTCGTTGAGATCAAGGGCAACGCAGTCTGCGGCCTTGCC
>QKDT01000341.1 GCA_003251995.1 Desulfovibrio desulfuricans | reverse complement strand
ATTCAGCGCGTGGTGGGCACGGCCCTGCTTGTGGTGTGCCTTCTGTTTCTTGCCTATGCCTTCTGGGGAGCCCATATCCCCGGGATGCTCGCGCACAAGGGTTTTTCGTGGAATGAAATTGTAGATTATCTGGGCTTTGGCCTGGAGGGGCTGTATTCGTCAGCCATCGGGGTTTCCGCAACCTACATTGCCGCCTTTATTGTGTTCGGCACCTTTCTTGAGCGCTGCGGCGCGGGCGATGTGCTCATGGATCTTGGGCGCGCGCTCACTGGTCATTACCGTGGTGGCCCCGCAAAGATTGCTATTATCACAAGCGCTTTTTTTGGCACCATTTCTGGTTCGGCTGCCGCCAACGTTTATGCAACGGGCGCCTTTACCATCCCCATGATGAAAAAGGCCGGATACAAGTCCGCTTTTGCTGGCGCTGTGGAGGCCGCGGCATCCACTGGCGGGCAGATCATGCCCCCGGTCATGGGCGCAGCCGCATTTTTGATGGCTGATACCATGGGCGTGCCCTACATCGAGGTGTGCAAGGCTGCTGTGATCCCTGCCTTTCTGTATTTTTTCTCCATCCTAATGATGGTGGACTTTGAGGCCGCCAAGCTGGGCCTCAAGGGCGTTCCCCGTGAAGAACTGCCCCGCATGAAGGATGTCGCCAAGAGGCTGTATCTTTTGCTGCCCATTGCGGTGCTGCTTGTTGTCATGATGCTTGGCTACACGCCCTTTAGGGCGGCAATGGCTGCTGCCGCGGCTGCGGTGGTGGTGTCGTGGGGTGATAAAAAATTTGCCATTGGCCCGCGCCGCTTTGTTGAAATTCTTTCAACGGCTGGTCGCCGCATGATTTTGATAGCAGTTGCCTGCCTTGGCGCGGGTATTGTTATCGGCGTTGTTTCGCTCACGGGCGTGGGGCTCAACCTTGCCTCTGTGGTTATTTCCATATCCGGCGGCAGCACCATTATCGCCTTGATTCTGATAATGTTCGCCTCGCTGCTCATGGGTATGGGCACACCCACAACCGTGGCCTACGTGCTTGTGGCAACCCTTGGGGTTCCGGCCCTGCGGGAGCTTGGCTTCAGCATGATCGCCTCGCACTTTTTTGTGTTCTATTTCGGGGTGATCTCCATGGTTACCCCGCCGGTGGCTGTTGCTGCCTACGCTGGTGCAGAAGTGGCGGGCGCCCCCATGATGCGCACGGGCCTGATCGCCTCGCGATTGTGTAGCGTGGCCTTTATCGTGCCGTTTTTCTTTATGTATGATCCAGCCCTGCTTATGCAGGGCGACTGGCAGCACATCCTCCAGGTTTTTGTGTCAGCCACTATCGGTACCATTGGCCTGGCTGCCGGCATGGAACGCTGGTTGTTCCGCCCCCTGCCACTGCCTGTGGCCCTGCTGCTGATTGTGGGCTCATGCCTGCTGATCATCCCCGGCAGCTTCACAGACATGATTGGCCTTGGAACTGTTTTTGTTATCGGTGCTTATTGTAAAATAAGCAGCAAGGCCGTTCAGGCCGCCTCTGCCGCTTAAGGCAGAATATAAAGGAGAAAATGATGGGACAGTTGATTTATCCTGAAGGCTCGTGGGTAGCTATCGTTACCCCGTTTACTGAAAATAACACCATTGATCTTGGTGTGATGCATGATCTTGTGGATTTTCATGCCGCCAACGGCACCAGCACGCTGCTGGTGCTTGGCTCCACCGGTGAACCCACGACCCTGACCATCGAAGAAAAAAAGATGGTCATCAAGGATATGGCCCGCTACTGCAAGGGCAAAATCCACGCCTTTTTTGGTGTGACCCATGGTGATACGGAAAAAACCATCGAACTTGCCCGCTACGCCCAGGAGCAGGATGCCGACGGCATCGTGGTTGTTGTGCCGCCCTATCTGTGCCCGGATCAGGCATCAGTGCTTGAATACCTCATTGATGTCTGCCTTTCGGTGGATATCAGCGTGGGCCTGTACAACAACCCCGCCCGTGTTGTGGCTAACGTCAATGCTGATACGGTCATCACCCTGTTCAATTCCGTACCCAACCTGGTAGCGGACAAGGAAGCCATGCCCAATGTGGGGCAGATTGCCACCATTCAGGAAGGCACCCACGGCGAGCTGCCCATCTTGTGCTGCGACTCTCCGGCATACGCCCTGACCCTGCCTGTGCTTGCCTTTGGCGGCGCTGGCACAGCCAACGTGACGGGTAATATCCATCCCCGCGCCATGGCGGAGATGTCCCGCCCCTGGAAGAACTTTGAAGACGTGCAGCGCACCCGCAAAATCTACAATGAGCTGCTGCCCATCATGGAAGCCTGCTACGCTGCCACCAACCCTGTGGCGGTAAAAACCTTTGTGCGGTTGCTGGGCTTCCCCGTTGGTCACTGCAAGCGCCCCATGCGCGATGTGAGCCCTGAAATTCAGGAAGGCATGAAGTGGCTGATTGAAGATTTTGAGCTCAAAAAGATATATAACCTCAAGTGATGCCAGGCTTTTATAGCGTTAAACTCTCGCTGTGAGCATCGAGGATTTCATGGAAGTTACCGAACTTACCCAACCCAAGTGGTACAAGTTGCGCCTTGGCCCAGGCTCAGACCTGTTTCAGGGGCTGCGCGACTTTTTTGAACAGCAGAAACTTGAAAGGGCCTTTATTCTTTCAAGCATTGGCTCCCTTGAAAAAATTATTTGCAACTACCCCGTAACCTGCACAACCATGCCGCCACCGGTGAAATCCAAAACCATTGAAAAGTTTTTGGAAGTCAACGGCATCACAGGCGAAATGTGGCGCGAGAACAACGCGGTGCGTGTTCATCTGCACGGCTCTGTAACCCATGAGGGCGAGACGCTCTTTGGCGGTGGCATGGCTGACGGCGCCAAGGTGCTGGTTCAGGTGGAGATGGTAGTCATGGGACTGCTGGAACAATAAATTTCTGGAGAAAGATCATGCCTTTTCTTACCTTTACCTGCGAACACTGCAATAAGGTATCCCACCGTTTTCTGCGCCCCTCGCAGGTGCGCGGCACGGTACTTTGCCCCCACTGCAAAAAGCCGATCACTTCTGGTGGCAAATCGGCATCTGCCGCACCCGCGCCTTCAGGCGGGCAGCAGGTAACCTGCGCCAAACTGTAGGCGCGCATACATTACACAATCTGGGCGCGCCCCTTCTGGCTAATAGCTGCCGGATATCCGCTGCGGGTAACCGCAGCGGCAGGGGGAGCGCGCCCCGAAAAACAAAATTGGCGGAAACCATGCAGGAGCATGAACTTATCATCATTGGCGCTGGCCCTGCCGGAGCAAGCGCAGGCATCTATGCCCGTAGGGCGGGCCTTGATGTGCTGCTGCTGGAAAGCGGCAATGGCGGCAGCCAGATATGCAATACGCTCGAGGTGGAGAACTGGCCCGGTTTGCCCAATGTGAGCGGCCCTGATCTGGATAAATCCTTTCGGGAGCACGCCGGGCACTTGGGGTGCACCTTTGCCAGGGGCGATGTGCTGGGGCTGGAAGCGCAGGGCAACCGCCACGTTATCCGCACGTCCAAGGGTGACTACGCGGCAGGAGCCGTTATTGTCGCCAGCGGCGCTACCCACCGGCAGCTTGGTTGCCCCGGCGAGTCCGAGCTGACAGGGGCGGGCGTGAGCTACTGCGCTGTTTGCGATGCCCCCTTTTATGAGGGTGAATCTGTGGCAGTGGTGGGCGGCGGCAATACTGCGGTGGAAGAAGCCCTGTACCTGACGCGCTTTGCTGACAAAGTTTATATTGTCCATAGGCGTGACGCCTTCAGGGCTGACAGCACACTCACCAGCCGCGCTCTTGCCAACGAAAAGATCATTCCGGTCTGGAACAGCGCAGCGGCAAGCATCAACGGCAGCGACATGGTCGAAGGCATGACTGTTCGCAGCACCGTCAACGGCGAATGCTCTGATCTTGAGGTCGCGGGTGTCTTTGTATGCGTGGGCATAGAGCCCAATGTCGCTTTTATTGATGAGCGATTTGAGCGCAGCGAGGGCGGCTGGCTGACCACGGATTCGCATCTGCACACATCTGTTCCGGGTGTTTTTGCTGCGGGCGATGTGCGCGATACCCCTTTGCGCCAGATTGTGACGGCTGCCGCCGATGGCGCACTGGCTGCCATGTCAGCCTATCACTGGCTGCAATCCCGCTAGAGCGGAGAAAATTTTTGCCGTTGCCGCCATGTGTGGCTGCGGCTGTGCAGTAAAAAAGCCGACTGCGGCACAGCAGTTGGGTGAGGAGAATTATCATGATTGCAATTGATAGAGATAGTTTTGAACAGAAAGTGCTGCAAAGCAGTGAACCGGTCGTGGTGGAATTTTGGGGCGAGCAGTGCTCTGTTTGCGTAGCCATGATGCCCGAAGTGGAAGAGCTGGCAAAAAGCTTTGAAGGCCGGGTCAAGTTTTGCAAGATCCCCATCGCTGGTAGCCGCAGGCTGTGCATTGAGCTGAAGGTCATGACCGTGCCCGTGTTTTTGTTCTACAAGAATGGCGAGCTGATGGACCGCGTAGCCAATCAGGATCTGAGCATCGAAAACATCCGGGCCAAGGCAGAATCTCTGCTCAAATAGCCGTTGCGGATGTGCAAAGCGGCATCTGCATCATAAGCCAATGGGGTAACCCTGGCTCACAGGGCTGGAAAGGGCGGAGCAGCGCCCGGGCTTGGTTTGTACTTTTTTACCCAGCCAGACAGACTGATCAAAATACAAACTGGCATGGAGCATATTTGTGTTCCCGCAGGGGGGGCAAATTTCCATGATGGACACTATGGATACCTACGCAAAATATCTGGAAGTGCTGCGCGAAGAGCTGATCCCGGCCCAGG
>QKDT01000163.1 GCA_003251995.1 Desulfovibrio desulfuricans | reverse complement strand
GCCGCCAGCGCGGCAGCGGCATCGCCGTCTGATTTTTCAAGCCCCTCGATCAGGGCCATTTCTGAGGTACGGCGCGCGGCGCGCGCGTTGCCAGCGACTGTTGCGCCAATAGACAGCCCGGAAAGGGCGGCATCGCCCATCTGTTGCAGATCGCCAAGGCAAGCCTGAGCTTCACGAGGCGAAAAGGGATATGTGTCCGGGCAGAAATAACTTGCGGCAGGGGCATCGGGCAGACCAGGCCACAGGCGCAATGCACCAACCCAGTGGGGGTCTGATCCTTTTCCGGCATCTGTGGGGCCGGGCTGTGCGGACGCTTCAAAAGCGTGTGAAGGCAAGGGGCCGCGAAGCAATGGCAAAAGAATGGGGGAACTTTCTGTCATCATACTTCCTTTTGAGGCCTTAAGCATAGCCAGAGGCGGCCCGAAGCGCAAGCCGCATGGCCCCACGGCAAAGTTTTTTTGTGGCAGCTTGCTCCAGCGGCGGTGCATGCCATGTATCGTATTGTCAGGTGCGGTTTATTGACATATATACACGCCAGCAAAGCCGCAGTAAGTGCGACATGCAGACATCATCACCAGCCGGCCTCCGGCTCAGAAGGAGTAGAAAGATATGGAACAGGGCACCATCCGCCTGAAGACAGGCCTTGCTGAAATGCTCAAAGGCGGCGTGATCATGGACGTCACCACTCCCGAACAGGCTAAAATCGCCGAAGCAGCGGGAGCCTGCGCAGTCATGGCCCTGGAACGCGTACCTGCCGACATCCGCGCCGCAGGCGGCGTTGCCCGTATGGCCGACCCCACCATCGTCAAGCGCATCATGGAAGTGGTGAGCATCCCTGTCATGGCCAAGGCCCGTATCGGTCATTTTGTTGAAGCCCGCATTCTCGAAGCCATGGGCGCCGACTATATCGACGAAAGCGAAGTGCTCACCCCCGCCGACGACAAATACCATATCGACAAGCGCGACTTCACCGTGCCTTTCGTGTGCGGCTGCCGCAACCTGGGTGAAGCCCTGCGCCGCATCGCCGAAGGCGCTGCCATGATCCGCACCAAGGGCGAGCCCGGCACCGGCAACGTGGTTGAAGCCGTGCGCCATTGCCGTCAGGTTATGGACGACGTGCGCAAGCTGTGCAGCCTGCCCGAAGCAGAAGTTGCCAACTATGCCAAAGAAATCGGCGCGCCCCTTGAAGTGTGCTACGCCGTGCGTAAAGAAGGCCGCCTGCCCGTGGTGAACTTTGCCGCTGGCGGCATTGCCACCCCCGCTGACGCCGCCATGATGATGCACCTCGGCTGCGATGGCGTATTTGTCGGCTCGGGCATCTTCAAGTCTGGCGACCCTGCCAAGCGCGCCAAGGCCATTGTGCAGGCCGTGACCAACTACAACGATTTCGCCATGCTGGCTGAAATCTCCCGCGATCTGGGCGAACCCATGGTGGGCATTGAAATTTCCACCATTCCTTCTGCCGAACGCATGCAGGAACGGGGTTGGTAATGTCTGAGCTTTGCGTAGGCGTTCTGGCTCTTCAGGGAGCGTTTCGCGAGCATGTGTCCACTGTTGCGCGCCTTGGGGCAACCCCCCGCGAGGTGCGTCAGCTCAAGGATATTGACGGCATCGACGCTTTGATTATTCCCGGCGGCGAAAGCACCACTATTGGCAAACTGCTCAATGAATGGAACATGCTCGAACCGCTGCGCCAGCGCATCATCGATGGCATGCCCGTTTATGGCAGTTGCGCCGGGCTGATTCTGCTGTGCCGCAACATTGAAAACTCAGACCAGCCTCGCCTGGGTGTGCTTGACGCCACCGTGCGCCGCAACGCTTTTGGCAGACAGGTGGACAGTTTTGAAACCAATCTGAGCATACCCGAAATCGGGGCCGACCCCATCCCGGCGGTTTTCATCCGCGCACCTGTCATTATTGGCGTGGGCGCGGGCGTAACAGTGCTGGCTGAGGTTGACGGGCAGGCTGTTGCCGTGCGCCAGAACAATATTCTGGCTACGTCCTTCCACCCCGAGCTTACGCCCGACACGCGCATGCACAGCTACTTTCTGTCCTTCTGCGCCAAGTAGGCCAAACCAGCCTCGACAACGCGCCATATAGGTTTACAGCATTAAAAGCCCGCCCCTTCACCGGGGGCGGGCTTTTTGCGTACACAGCGCCAGGCCAGCAGCCCCCTTCCCTCTTCTCCCGTCTCCACCACTTTGCCGCCAACATGACGCACAAATTCACATGGGCGTCACCGTAACGCAAACCTGCATGTTCATGATGCCCCAAGAGCAACAGTTCAACCCTCGGACATATTCCGGAGGAGGCAGATCATGGACAACTTGCACACTTTGCAGCGTCTTCAAGGCGAACTGAACGAAGAAATGCACCGTCTTACCCTGCTGCGCGATGTTTTTCAGGCTCAGCACTGCGCGGACGAACTGGACGCAGCCAGTCACCTGGAAGCAGCCCATATCGCCCACTGTAGCGCCCGCCGCAGCTCCGAGCGCATCCGCGAACTCCAAAGCCTTGTGGCTCTTTTGCGCCACGGTGGCCCGCGCCGCTGCGAAGAATGCGGTGAAGAGATTCCCCTGGCCCGTCTTATGGCTGCCCCCGGCGCCACCCGGTGCTGCGAATGCCAGCAAAACATAGAAAATGACCTGCGCTCGGGCATGATTCAGATGAAAGCCGCGCAGTTTTCGCCCGAAGTCTGCGCTGAATACTGTTAGAACATTCCCAGTTTCATAACAGCCAAGCGCAGCGCGAATCTACGCCAGACAGGATATGGAACCAACCAGGCATACGCCTTTTGCATATGCCTTGGCTCAATCACAGGAGAATCCCCATGCCCGGCAATGCTGATATTTTACCCCTTGCACCTGGTCGGCCGCTGGTCAGAAGCGTTGGGCGGCTGGCCCGCGCCATGGCCCGTCAGCTTTCGGGTTTTGCCCGGCTGGAAAAGATGGCTGACATCCTGCCCCAGTGCGGCGACCCTCAAACCTTTGCAACCGCGTGCCTCACGGCGCTGGACGTATCACCGGAATGCTTGCCCGGCGACCTTGAGCGCATCCCCGCCGAAGGGCCGGTGGTGCTGTTTGCCAACCACCCCTCCGGTGCGCTTGAGGGCCTGATGCTGGCTGCCCTGTGCGGCAAGGCGCGCCCCGACCTCAAAATTCTTGCAAGCGATGTTTTGCTGCGCATCCCCCAACTGGCACAGCTTGCCCCCATGCTGCTCCCCCTGAATCTCTCTGGCGGAGCCTCTGCCAATGCCGCAGTGCTGCGCACCGCCATGACCCACTTGCGTGAGGGCGGCGCGCTGGGCATCTTTCCTGCCGGGCAGGTGGCGCGCTGGCAGTTTGGGCGCGGCATTGCCGAGCAGCCCTGGTCGCGCCTTCTCAGCAGGCTTGCAGGCCGCAACGTGAGCATTCCCGGTCTGAGCTTTGTGCCCCTGCACATGTCTGTGCGCCAAAATCCTCTCTTTATCGCAGCCACTGCGTTAAAAGAAAATGCTGGCGTTGCCCTGCTGCCCCATACCCTGTTTCGTCAACGGGGAAGCACCGCCCGCATGACCGTGGGCGAGGCCATACCCGCAGACATACTCACCGGCCTTGACCACGACCAACGCACCCACTGTTTGGGGCTTTGCCGCTCCGCTCTTGGCGCGGACCACAGCGCAGCCGTGCATGCCACCCACTGCGAGCCCCTGGCTCCTGCCGCCACCAAGATGGATATCGTGGTCAGCCTTGCCGCCCTGCCCGAAAACCGTTTGCTTGCGCGCGAAGGCCGCTATGGCGTCTACCTTGTTGAGGGCAATGAATCGCATTTGCTGTTGAACGAGCTGACCAGAAAACGCGAAGAGGCTTTTCGCGCCCTGGGCGAGGGTTCAGGGCAAGCACGGGATACCGACCGCTATGACGCCCAATACTCGCATCTTCTGCTGCTGGATGAAGAGGGGAAGAGCATTGCTGGCTCGTACCGCGCCCGCGTGGTAAGAGCAGACGCTACCCGACTGCATGACAAAAAACATCTTTATACGGCCTCGCTGTTCAACTACGAGCCGGAATTTTTCCACCAGTGCGGCACAGCGCTGGAATTGGGCCGCGCCTTTGTTTGCCCCGAATACCAGCGGGATTACACGCCCTTGCTGCTGCTGTGGAAAGGCATAGGCCAGCTAGCCCTGCGCAACGGCGTACGCACCCTTTTTGGCCCTGCCAGCATTGGCCTTAACTATCGCCAGCAATCGGTAGACCTGCTGTGGCGGCACCTGCGCCTGCGGCACTGGGATGCCCCCCTGGCTGGCCTGGTGCGCGGTAGACAGCCCCGCAAACTGCGTGAAGAACTGCCCTTTGCCCAGCATCTCGATTACAAGGCTGTTAACGCCCTGGTGCGGCAGATGGAAGGCGGGCGCACGCTACCCATCCTTTTCAAGCATTATCTGCAACTGGGCGGTCGCATTGCTGCTTTTCACGAAGACAGAACCTTTGGCACGCTGGACGCGCTGCTGGTGGTTGACCTGCTCAACGCGCCCGATAAGCAGTTGCGCAGATATGTGGGTGAAGAAGGCATGCGCAGACTTCGTGAAGGCACCTGGCCCGCGCAAGCTGCCCTGGAGAATTAGAATTCATCACGCCTGATTTAAAAAATCAGCATACCCAGAACATTTTTTCAACGCACCCATGGCACCGGGGGCACGGGGCTGTCACGAAATCCGAGCGTGACAGCCCCACCCTGCAAATATCTGCATAAATAAAGAGGCCCCGTATGGGGCCTCCTCATTTGCAAAAATGCTCTTTGTTTACCAAGCCATTCCTAAGCTATACAGGTTCCTTGTCCTCAGGTTTGAGGTAG
>QKDT01000410.1 GCA_003251995.1 Desulfovibrio desulfuricans | reverse complement strand
GTGCATCCATATCTGCACTGTCTCCCTCGATGGCTTTACGAGCCTGACCACTCTGCGCGGGGACCTTTATCATGCTCATGTTGGAGGCAATGAGGTCATTTACGTTAGCGATAAGGCTATTATTTATAATCTTCATTCCTTCAACGGATGTATCGTTGACGATATTATATGAAGATTTACCCACATAAATAACAAGAATTGAAACGCCAACAAATAAAACAATGCTGATTATTGCAGCTATTGCAGTGTTAACGCTTTTAAATGAAAGAAATTGCATGGTATCCTCCAGTAAAACTTTGCTAATAGTCTGATTTTTATACAATGCTGTAATAATATTGGGATATTTATTTCCTGTCAGCACAGTACATCAGTTCTAAAAAGCTCTTAACTGCTATCAGGATAACCTATCGTCAAGGCTCTTATAAACTTTATACACTAAAGAATAAATTAATGTAAATTATCAATTTGCAGTAATTATTGGTGGCGTTGTCTACTTAAAGAGTAGGTAGCCCCCTTATTTTCTGCTGAGCCTGAAAACGGCCCCAAGAATGAGTGCTCCACCTGCAAAAATTCCCACCCCTGGCGTATCGTTAAAGAGCAGCCATGCCACAATGATGGCATAGACTGGCTCAAGTGTAATGATAACGGCTGCTTGTCTGGCCTTAAGGGCAGTAAGGCTGCTCACATAGAGGCTATAGGCCAAAGCGGTACACAAAAGCCCCAGGCAGATTATCCACAGCCAATCTAGGGCGGCGATGCCAGCAACCTCGGGTGCCGCAAAGGGCATCAGGCAGACGATAATTATGGTGTTTTGCCACCAGCAGGTTTGCATGCCCGACATGCCGCTGGCAAAATGGCGGTTTGCAATGGCTATCAGGCCGTAAACAGCGGCAGAAGCTATGCCCCACAGCAGGCCGTGGGTAGCAGTGTCTGCCAGAGAGAACGAGGGCGTGAGGCACACCAGCCCCACGCTGACCATGCCGATGCACTGCAATTCGCGGGCGCTTGGGCGCTCTCGATAGGCAAGAGCCTCAAACAGTGCCGTAAAAGCGGGAAAACACGCAAAACCGAGTGTGCCCACGGCAATGCCACCCAGCTTGATGCCCATAAAAAAAGTGACAAAGTGTAGAGTGAGCAGGATGCCGCTTATGGCAAGGCCCGCAATGTCGCGTAGGGTAACTCCTTGCCAGGGGGGATCGCGCTTGATCAGGCAGATGCAGCCCAGGGCTGCCACGGCAACCACGGCTCTGCCCCAAACAAGGTCAATGGCGGAACATTGGCACAATTTTCCAAAAATGCCTGAAATGCCAAACAGAACTGTTGCTGCATGCATGCGTATCAAGGCGGTGCGCACGGCATTTTGCTGCATTGCATCCTTGTTGCCTGCTGTGTTAGATTGCAGTTGTGAAGGCGCAACCTGTCTGGCATTCTGCATGTAAACTCCTTTGTAATGTCGATGGGCTATGGATACCTTCATGGGCTGCACAGGGCAAGCAGAAGGGGAGTGCAACCCTTGCTGATTTTTGCCTTTCAGCAATGCAAAAATTCCACATGCAGAGCGTATGTGGTAACCTTGAGCAATGTTTCTGAAAAAAAGTCTAGATTTTATCTTGAAATTCATGGGCAGGTAGTGTAGCGCAAAAAGAAAACATAGCGTAACACGAAGCTTGGCGAACTTGCGCCAGGCCGCACGCAACATCGGGGGCATCATGCCGCAGGTCGCAGCACGTATTAACGACGATCAGGAACGCTGGCTCAAAGATTATTTCCGCACCAAGAGCGCGGGGGCGGAATTTATCCTCCCCTGGGCTGTGGATACGTTCTTTCGGGCAATTACTGGCATCAAGCATATTTTTAGTGCCGCAGAGCTGAAAACTATTGTGGAAGCCCACAAGGATATGAAGCTCATGCCCGACCATACGCGGCTTTCGTATCTTTTGCTGCGCGTTACGGATGCATGCGATATCAACGGCGTTCATTTGCGCCATGGAGCAAGTAAATCCAGCCTTGAATCCAAGATCAAAAGCCTGGACGACACACAAGCCACTGCCCTGATGGTGTGGGCCTCTGCCTTTTGGGTAAGCCGCAACTGTTCGGCAGAAAATATGGACGAGTACATCAAGGCGTATTGATTTTCTCGCTCCATATACTTAGGTTACAACGTTTTGTGGCTCGGGGGTTGCGACCACACCGAAGCCGCACGCTATCAGGCTTTGGTGTTCCATAGGTTGCAACCGTTATTTGCGCCTGCCACGCTAGGGGCGTGAGGATTGCCTTGCGGGGCTTTTCCGGTGGCAACTGCCGCGTTTGGCATTATTCATGGTCGCTTGGGCGACCTTTTTTTGGCGCGGGCCACCGCGCAAGTGAGTTTGTTATGCTGCAAATATTGCGGGCAAAACTGCATTGCATACGTGTTACCGGCTGTGATCTGAATTATCATGGCTCAGTGACGCTTGATCCAGAGCAGTGCCGCGAGGCGGGCATTTACCCGCTGGAATTCGTATACATCTGGAACAAAAGCAACGGACAGCGCATTTCTACCTACGTGATTTACGGCGAATCCGGCTCGCGTTGCTGCATTCTCAACGGCGCGGCGGCCCGAGCCTGCCAGCGCGGGGACGAGGTCATCATCAGTGCGTACGAATATGTGGACGGCCCGCAAGACCTCTACAGCCGCAAGCCTGTGGTGCTGACATTCAACGAGGATAACAGCATTCAGGAGCGCTTGCGCTATGTGGTGGACGGGGAAGAAGATGGCGATTTTGGCTTTCATGTGGAAGCAGAATAGCCGCCACATCTGAACCGCACTCGGCATCAACGGGGAGCGTCAAAGCTCCAGGCAGAGTAAATGAAAAAGGAGGCTCCTTGCGGGCCTCCTTTTTATATGCAGCGCGTGCCAGTGCGGCAAAGGCCGCGCACGGTCATTGGTTGGTAATAATCAGGTACAGATCACCCTGCCATGGCCCCACACGTTTGCCCAGACCGCGCAGGCGAATGGGTTTGCCCACGGCAAAATCGGGCGGCAGGGTCACTTCTACGGTTTTAAGCTCTCCAGAAAGTGCCTGGCGTATCTGCAAACGTATACGTTTGCCCGGTACAAGGTTTGCGGAGGGCAGGCTCAGGGTTTGTTCTTCATCAATCTGCCGGCGCAGCCAGCCTTTGACCATGCCGGTAACGCCCTTGCTGTAATCCTTGTTCCACTTTGGCGTACCCCAGGCAAGATTGCTCTGGTGCAATTTCACCGTGCGTTTTTCTTGCGCGGGCTTGGCCTTGGGCTGCTCTGGCGTGGGGTCTTCCTGACTCGGGGGCTGGTCTTCCTGATGCTGCCGGTTCAACTCGCTATAAATATCTTCAAATACACGGCGGGCAAAGGGGTCGGTAAGCAGGTCGCGCAAAACATCATGTTCAGAATAGCCGGTTTGCGAATTTTGTTGTCCTGCCGCCTTGTCGTCCGGCCCTGCGGCTGGTCTTCCATTGGGCTGCTGCGCCTGTTGCTCGCTCTGCTGGTCTGGCTGTTGGTCTTGGGCGCCCTGGGCAGTCTCGGTTGAGGCCCCTTGCGTACCGGCAGTGGAGCCAGTATCCGCGCCATTGTCCTCGGTTTCGGCTTGTGCCCCATTGCCAGAGCTGGCCTGAGCCTGATGTTCAGACTTTTTGTCGTTCTGTTCATCCTTTGCGGCCCGCGCGTTGCTTTCTTTTTGCGCCTTCCTGCTGGCCTCGGTTGATTCCCGCACGCAGTCTTCATGCTTGAGCGCGGCAGAAAGCGCCACGTAAGCCTCGTTAAGCAACTGAAACTGCCGACTGGCCTCTGGATTTCCGGGATTGAGGTCAGGGTGCAGTTCAAATGCGCGGCGGCGGTAAGCCCGCTTGAGGTCTGCCGTGTCAGCGTTTTTTTTAAGCTTGAGAATGTCGTAGCATTCCTTAAGCGATATCTGGCGGGGGCGGCGTCGCATGGCTACTTCAATATGAGCGCGTTGGCTTCACAGGATGAATCGGAGGCAAGCAATCCGTTTTCGCGCAGGTAGTCGCGGCCCTCGCGCGCAAAGTCCACATGCAGCGCATCAGCTTCGATGCCGGGGCAGAATTCTTTAGCCATGGCAAGGCTCGCGGGGTCTTCAATATTGCCGCGAAAAAAGGGCCACGCACGGCAGATGGCGGGCTTGCCTTCATGCACGCCGCATCCGCTGCCCTGATGAAAAAATACACAGTACCCGTCTTCGCCGCAGCGAATTTTGAGCTTGCCGCCAATGCGTTCGCAGTAGCTGTCTGCCACAACTTCCGGCTCTTGCTGCATGTGCGCGGCAAGCCGGATCAGATCGGTGGGGCTGACAATGATGCCGCCTCTTCCTTCGCAGCAGTGACCGCACATGCGGCAGTTAAAAACCGATTCTCCGTGAGCGGCGGGCATGGGCTATCCTTGACCTTAAAAAGTGAGCGATGGGCGCAGCAGGCGCGCGTGTTCTACCATGATACAAGCGTCTTCAACCACAGTAATGTCAGTCTTTGCGAGCAGCTGGCCTGCCTCGGGCGAGCGTATACCAAGCTGCATCCAGAAAAGTTTGGGTTTCCAGGGCAGGGCTAATACTTCCAGCGCATGGTCCGGGCAGTACTCTGCCGCGCGAAAAAGATTGACGATATCAACTGGTTCCGTCAGCTCTGCAAGGCAGGTTGCCGCCGGCAGCCCCCACACGGTTTTGCGCACAGGATGCACAGGAAACACTTTGTAGCCCTGTTCCATCAGATAGCGCCCAACCCTGTCAACGGCCTGACCGGGTTTGTCCTTGGCGCCAATAATGGCAATACTGCGAGATTCGCCTAGCAAGGCGCGCATAAGTTTGT
>QKDT01000073.1 GCA_003251995.1 Desulfovibrio desulfuricans | reverse complement strand
GTAATTGATACGCGAGGCAAAAATTTTGTGTTTGCAGTGCTCGGACCAGGTCTGGGCCAGCACTTCCATTTCCACATCCGTGGGGTCGGCGGGCAGACCAAGAGCCTTGCGGCGGTCGGCTTCTTCCTGAGCGGTAAACTGCTCGCGGATGCTGTGCATTTCCTTGAGATTGAGCGCCCAGGTGTTCTCGCGGCTGGCCTTGGTCAGGTCGTCGTCGGTCATGGCGGAGAGGGCGATGGTGTCTACTGCATCGTTGATCTCGCCCGTAACCTTGGCAGCCTGCGCTTCAAAGCCCGGCTGCGCGTCCCATTCCTGACGGCTTTTGATGCGATAACGCTGGATAAGCGTGTTGCACAAAAGATCGCGGGCCAGCATATCCACCTGCTCACGAGTGAGGGGGGCCGCCTTGTCGCTGCTGATGCGGTACTGCACGGCTGTGTAAACGCGCAGGCCGTCACGCGGGATATCCAGCACCATGGCGGCGGTATCGCGCGCGGTGCGGGCCTCGTTATCCGTCACGCCGGGGCGAAAGCCCACTTCCACAAACCAGTCTGCCGCAGGGTCAAGCAGGGGCAGCGGCTCGAGAGAGGCTTCCTGAAGGATGGGGTCGTGCCAGATGCTTTCATCCAGCAGACGGGCCACCTGCGCGGCGTCAAGTCCGTCGGCCGTAAAGACCTTGACCTGGCGAACGCCGGAAACAGAAATATTCAGCGCCTTGCGCAGGTGCTGGGCCGTCTTGCGGCCCTGGGTATCGTCAAGTCCGGCGCGCGGGCCGGTTTCCACCCGATAGAGCATGGTTTGCATTCCTCTTGGTTTGGCTGCTTACTTTTTTCTGTCTCGCACGTAGTCGGCCATCTGGCGCATAAGCTCGCGTTCTGGCCTGTCAGGCAGAGTTTCTAATGCCTGCCTGGCTGCGTCAAGAAATTCATCTGCCTGGCGGCGCACGGCGTCGTCGTGACCGGCCTGGCGGATACGCTCGGAAATTTCTGCGGCATCGGCCTCGGTCATGAGGCCAGCGCAAAAGGCGGCGTCAAAGGCGCTGCGCCCGGCGGCGTCGAGGCTGTCGCGATACAGGCGCAAGGGCGGCGTAAGCTTGCCCTCGCGAACATCGCCGCCAGTAGGTTTGCCGGTGACGCTTTCTGGCGCAAAATCCAGGGCGTCGTCCACCATCTGAAAGGCCATGCCCAGGTTTTCGCCATAGGCGGCGGCTGCCGCAACCGCGGCATCGTCAGCCCCGGCGGCAAGAGCGCCCATTTCGCACGAGGCGCGGATGAGCCATGCCGTTTTGCCGCGTACCATGTCCTCATAATCGGCACTGGTGGAATCCACGCGGCGCTGGGCGGCGATCTCGAGGATTTCGCCCGCAGCCGTGCGGCTGGTGGCCTCAGAGAAGCAGCGGGAAAGGCGCGTATCGCCCTGGGCTGCAACCAGTGCATTGGCGCCGGCAAGCAGGGCATCGCCAGCAAGGATGACGCTCGCCACGTCAAACATGGTGTGCGCGGCGGGTTTGCCACGGCGGCTCACAGCATTGTCGAGCACATCGTCGTGCAGCAGCGTAGCGGCGTGCAGCATCTCAAGTGTGATCGCCAGATCCCGTATGCTCTTGTCTTCGTACCCCAACAGGCGGGCCGTAAGCACGGTGAGCAGAGGGCGAAGCCGTTTGCCGCCCGCATCAAAAATATGCTGGGCAACTGGGCGCACAGGTTCCGGCAGAGTGTCCACTGCCCGGTTCAGGGCGCGATTGATGCCTGGCAATTCAAGGGCCAGGCGAGCTTTCAGTTGGATCATATGCTACTCAGATAAGGTTAAGCGCGGGCAAAATACGAGAGAGAGCGCGCAGCGCGCCGGGAAAATCCTTTTCGTCATTGGCGCGGGGGCCAACCTTGTTGGAAACGCTGCGCGCCTCCACACAGGGTATGCCCTCGCGGGCGCAGGCATACGCAACGGCGAAGCCTTCCATGTTTTCCAAATCGGCGCGGTAACGGGCACGCAGGTCTGCCACCCTGGCAAAACTCGCGCTAACCCCCGCCACCGTGAGCGATGTACAAGGCAAAAAAGCATCAGTTTGCTGCCGCACGCCAAAGCGCGCCAGCGCCTCCAGCTCTGCCAGGGGCAGGCGGTTGCGCACCGCAGGCCCGGTCTTTGGCTGCCACTGGGGGAAGCCAAAGGCATCGGCAGTGACGGACTGCCCATCGTGCAGGCCATATTCCGGCCACATTTCTTCGCCCACCAAACAGAGCCCCAGGAGCGGGTGCGCTACAAGGTCAAAAGCCCCCGCAAGGCCCGCGTTGAGCACTGCTGTAATGGGCGAGCCTTCGCCCTTGGCCCTGCAAAGCGCATGGCCCATAGCCAGCGCCGCATTAATGGGGCCGACCCCGGTAATGCAGCACAGTGCCGGGCCGCATTTAAGGCGCATGGGCCAGAGCTGCATTTCAGGCCAGGCTTTCGCCGGGGGATCGGTTGCTTCTGCCGTTGGCGCGGCAAAGTCAGCCGGAGAAAATCCGGGTACAAGCCCCACCAGTTCCGGGCCAGTGGCTGCGCAAATAAGCAGGCTCACCGGGCAATGCCCCCCTGGCTGTCTTTACCTGGGCGCATGAAGACGCAACACATGCCTGCGGGTTTTGCCCGGCAGACCGTGTGCATGCCAATGTGCGGCGCCATGGGTGCAGCCATGATTCGTTCCTTTACAAAAGGCCGATTTTCCGTCACCAGAAAACCATGAAATTCGATTACGCTCTTTTTTTACGCGCTCTTGGTCTAGCCATCATTATTGAAGGCCTTTGCTGGACACTCTTTCCCGGCGGCATGCGGCGCGCCCTGCTGCAATTGCTGCCCCAGCCGGAAAGCCGCCTCCGTGCTATCGGTCTGGTTGCACTTGCCATCGGGCTTGGCGTTGTTGCCCTGGCTTCCCACTAAAACCGCTTGCCCAGCTTTGCCCGGTTTGTTTTGTCGCTCGACTGTCCATCTGGCATCGGGCGGCGTGGTTCAGCCTGCCGTCTGCCAAGGGATGCTTGCTTAGCGGCACAGTACGTTTGCAGGGCATGCATCCGTACACGCTGACAAACTTTTTACAATATCCGCCCTAACGCGCCTTTTCCCCCACATGCAGGCAGACAATGCCCGAAGTGAGCTTTTCGTGCCATGCGCGCTCAAAGCCCGCGGTGCGCATTTCTTTTTCAAGGCTGAGAGCAGAGGGGAACTTGCGTATGGTATCGGCAAGATATTCATACGCGCCCGGATCTTTTGAAAATACTTTGCCAACCTTGGGCAGCAGGTGGTTGAGGTACACGTTGTACAGGCCACCCCAGATGCGCTCTTGCCCAGAACCAAATTCAAGAATGCAAGCCCTGCCGCCGGGGCGCAGAACGCGCAGCATTTCTGCAAATGCGGCCTCGCGGGGCAGGATATTGCGGATGCCAAAGGCAATGGTGATGCAGTCAACAGAGGCATCGGGCAGGGGCAGACGCTTGGCGTCTGCGGCTACGGGCAAAATACTGCGGGCGTTGGCATTCTTGAGCTTGCGGCTGCCGCGCACCAGCATGGGCGGGCAAAAATCCATGGCAGGAACAACTGCCGAGGGGTGGCGGCGGCGAATCGCCAGCGAAACATCCAGCGTACCAGCCGCCAGATCCAGCACCTTGCCAGTATCACCCAGGCGCACGTTTTGCGCCAGCACCTTGCGCCAGTATTGGTCAAGGCCAAGGCTCAGCACGCGGTTCAGCAGGTCATAAAAAGGCACAATGCGACCAAACATACCTGCCACAGCCGCATCGTGCGCGGGCTTGGCAACAGATTCAGGGGCTGTGTTGCGGGGAGATTCCACGTTATTTCCCGGCCTTGTCCTGGTCGGCATCCACGCCTATTGCGGCGCAGACAACGCGATAGACCGAGGGAAAAACCTCAGCGAAATTGCTGGGGGAAACCGTGCGCGTTTCAATGAATTTTGCGGTCAGTTCCTTGGCAACCTGGAGGGCTTCCTTGCGATCCTTGTCCATTTGGGCCTCAGCTTCCGGCCCTGAAGGGCGCGGCAAAAATGAAAAACCCGCCCCTTTGGGGAACGGCCGTGACCCACAGCGGGTATTGCCTGGACGGGTTAAGAAACGGAAGCAACAGCCCCCGCCCCTTTTTTTTACGAGTGTAAATCGCGGGCAGCGCCCACGAAATCGCGCAACAGCATATGCGTTCCGCCTATCATTGGCAAGGCCGATATGCCTTATCCGCCTGCCCCTCGCCACCTGACTGGGCAGCGCTTGCCAGCCGGAAAGCGGATGGAGAAAAAAGCAAGTGCCGCCAGTTATTCCTCAATCAATCTGCCGATTTCTTCGCGCAGAATGCGTGCCGCAGCCGCAGCCGCAGCCCGCTCTATCCTGTCGTTAAAGCGCGGTTCTAGGGCATCAAGGCGGCTTTCAAGCGCGTCTATGCGTGCCGAGGCACTGCGGGTGGCGGTGGCAACGGGCTGGAGCTTTTCATCCACAAGCGTGAGCGCCTCATCGGTATCTGCCTGCGACGCGGGTACGGAGGCCAGAGCCACAGCAACCGCCTTGCCGATGCAGTCCATAAGGCCTTGGTGCAGGGGATGGCCTTCAACAAACATATCTTCCAGTTCCTGACGGGGCAGACAGGTTGCCGCCAGCTCATTGAATGCGTGAATCTGGGCTTCCAAAGCTGTTTCCAGGGCTATGATACGATCCCCGGCTTCCTGAAGCGCATGCTCGCACTGCTCAACACGCTGTGCAAGCTGGTGGGCAAGCTCGGAGGCGTCCGCCGCTCTGGTAGATGCGTCAAATGCCTGGGCAAAGGCATCAATGGCGTGGGATGAGGCCTCCCTGGCCTGCTCCATGACAGACTCAAAA
>QKDT01000037.1 GCA_003251995.1 Desulfovibrio desulfuricans | reverse complement strand
TGGGCAGGCTGCTTTTTAACGCCAGTAATACCGCACAGATCCCAAATAGCACCGGCAAAATGACCATGTACGTATGAAAGCAGCAAAACAGAGGCTATGGGCAGGGCAGTCCACAGACCACCTTGAGCGCTAAGCGCCGCAAAAGTATCGGCATTGGTAAAAGCCAGCACATACATGGCAACACTGCCCACGCCAAAGATAAGGAGTTGTTTCATAGCGGAACTCTTATGTTTTTGGTTGATGGTCCACAAATCTTCTGTCCAGCCTGATTGTCCTGCATCAGCGAAAGCCACGGCGGTAAACCAGTTTTCCATCGTATTTTGGAGAGTTTTCATGGCGGCCTCCTGCCCCAGGTAATTACAACTATTGTGCCAAAAAGCTCAAATTATAACATGCTGAATATTAAGGATATTTCAATTCGACTATTGGTTGGCTCGCAGACCTACACTGTTGCATTTTGGCATGACCAGGTGGTGCGGCGCCCGCAAAATGTTACAGATCAAGGCTTGTCAGATTTGTTTTATTTTTATACGCTGTTGCAAATTGAAACAGAGACGGGTGCCTGTTTGAAACATGCACCTGCGGGGGTGAAGGCATGCTTCCGCATTTTTCCATATGGCATACCATTCGCGGCAAGATAGCCGTGGGCACAGGCTTGTTCCTGGTCATGCTGCTGCTCTTGGGCGGTATTGCCAGCTATGACCTGAGCCGAATCGACAGGGCCGCCCGACTCATAGATATGGTGGACGACCTGCGTAGCGACGTGCTTGAAATGCGCCGTTACGAAAAGAACCTTCAGCTCTTCCCCGGCAGAAAGGGCGATCTGGCTGCCCTGCGACGGTTTGTGGAACTGGCGAAGGAAAGGGCAACGTCTGTGGGGCAGGATTATAATGCCGCCATGGGCCGACGTGTGGGCGACGGCGCGCACCATAATCTTGACCTGCTGCTGGAAGGCATTGGCACCTACGAGGCCCTGCTGGACGACGTGCCCACAGACGGCGCAGCCCTGACTGATCAGGGGCAGCGCCTGAGTGAACTGGCAGACTCCGCAGTGCGGCGCATGCGGCAGGGCATTTTTACCGCCGTGGGTGACCTGCGCACCCAGCTTATGGGGGCCATTGCGGCCTTGCTTGCGTGTGGTGTGGCTTTTGCCTGGCAGATCGGCAGGCATATCATGCGCGCTCTTGCCGCCATTGAACGCGCGGCGCGCAGGGTGGGGGCGGGCATGCCCCTGGCACCGCCACCGCCCCATCTTGAGGGAGAAGCTCGTCATGTTCTCCAGACCCTTGATGGCATGGCGGCAGAACTGGAAAAGCGTCATGCCCTTTTGCTGCAAGAAAAAAAGATGGCCTCGCTCGGCGTGCTGACCTCTGGCGTGGCCCACCAGTTGAACAACCCCCTCAACAATATATCTGTTGGCTGTCAGTTGCTTGGCGAGGATGTGAATGATGCCCGTCAGGGCTTGCGCCCCATGCCCGCGGCGGATGACGTGACCGCGCAACTGAATGAAATTCAGGCCGAGGTGGTACGCGCGCGGGACATCGTGCGCGGTTTGCTTGATTTTGCCCGCGACCGGCCCTTTACCGTTGCCCCGCACGCGCTGGCAGGCGTTGTGCGCAGGGCTGTTGCTCTGGTGCGGCACGATATGGGTTCTGCAGTGCGCATCGAGGTGGAAGTGCCGGACGGGCTGGAGCTGCCCATGGACGCCCAGCGCATACAGGAAGTGCTCATCAACCTGTTGCTCAACGCAGCGCAGGCCATGAGCGGGAGCGAGGGCGAGGTGCGCATTTCTGCGCGCGCGGATGAACAGGCCGGAATGGTTGAATTGCGTGTAAGCGATACCGGCAAGGGCATAGAGCCCCAGTACCTTGGTCGGGTGTTTGATCCCTTTTTCAGTCTTAAACCCGTGGGCGAAGGCACAGGCCTTGGCCTTTCCATAGCCTTTGGCATTGTGGGCAAGCACAACGGCACCCTTGAAGTACAGAGCGAACCGGGGAGCGGCACGTGTTTTACCGTGCGGTTGCCCCTTGCGGTGCGCCATGATGCAAACGTTTCAGGAGCAGACTCATGACTACGGATCGGTTCCGGCTTTCGGAACAAAGCCCCACAGCAACAGGCTCCGGCGAGCCGCAGCGCAGAAAGCATGGGCTTGATGCCGCTCTGCGCGCTGGCGGTGGGGGACGTCTGCTTATTATTGATGATGAACGTATGGCCCGGGCCAATCTTGCGCGCGCACTGGAGCGCGGCGGGCACGAATCTGCCCAGGCTGGCAGCGGCGAAGAAGGCTTGAGCCTGCTGGCAGAGCAGGATTTTGACGTGGTCATTACCGATATCGCCATGGCTGGCATGAACGGCATGGAGGTGCTCAAAGCGGTTCGTTCCACAAAGCCGGATGTGGAAGTCATCATGGTCACAGGCTATCCCATGATTGAAAGCGCCGTGGAGGCCATGCGGCTGGGAGCTTTTCATTATCTGGCAAAGCCCTATTCGCTGGAAGAAGCCCGCATGCTGGTGGCTAGAGCGCTGGAAAAGCGCCGTCTGCGGCAGCAGGTGGCGCAGATGCGCGCCCAGCTTGAGGCCAGCGGGTCTGTGCCCGAAATGGTGGGCATGTCTCCCGCCATGTGCGGCTTACGCCAGGCGCTCATGCGCCTGGCCCCCACAGATGTGGCGGTACTCCTACAGGGCGAAACAGGAACCGGCAAGGAGCTTGCGGCGCGTACCATGCATGCCCAAAGCCAGCGTGCGCGGCGGCGTTTTTTGGCGGTCAACTGCGGCGCACTGTCGCCCGAGCTGCTGGAAAGTGAACTGTTCGGTCACGAGCAGGGGGCGTTTTCTGGCGCGGTACGGCGCAAGGAAGGCCTGTTTGAGGCCGCCAGCGGAGGCACGCTGTTTCTTGATGAAATAGGAGAAATGCCGCCGGGCATGCAGGTAAAACTGCTGCGCGTCTTGCAGGAGCAAAACCTGCGCAGGGTGGGCGGCACGGTGGATATCCCCGTGGATGTGCGCATCATTGCCGCCACCAACCGCAACCTCAAGGAAGAAGTGGAGGCGGGGCGGTTCAGACGTGACCTGTACTACCGGGTGGCGGTGGTCACGCAGGAATTGCCCCCACTACGCAGTCGGGCCGAGGATATATCGTTGCTGTCGCAGTTCTTTCTTGCGCGGCTTGCGGAACAGGGCGGCGACTTGCCGCACGATCTTGATGAAAGCGCCCTCGCAGCCCTGCGGCAGTATCGCTTTCCTGGCAACGTGCGCGAGCTTGCCAACATTCTTGAACGGGCGGTGGTGTTTTGTCCGTCCGGCGGCAGCATCGGTCTGGCGCATCTGCCCCCGGAAGTTTCCGAGGCGGGGGGGCATTCGGCCCCGAGCAGTCCCGTCAGCTCTGGCATCCTGGCTGCCCCGCGAACTGACGCCGCCCCTGCGGCTCAGGCGCCCCCGGTGACCACCTCTGCCCCGCAGGTGGAGCCGCTCGATGCGTCCGCGCCGCTTGTGCCTTTGGCAGAGATGGAAAAGCAACACATCTTGCACGCCCTGGAGCTGGCTGGCGATAACCGCACCCTGGCTGCCGACATGCTGGGCATCAGCCGATCATCCTTGTGGCGCAAACTGCGGGAATACGGGGTGTAGCCCTGGCGCTTCACCGCCGTAATCCTGGAGGGATAACGCGCTACGCACTTATGGCTACCGACAATGTCTGACGCAGCAGATGGTGCAAGAGAGTGCTGCCGTTGCGCGCTTAGAACAGTTTGCGATGCAGCGCTTTAGCCGCACGAACAGCCCGTGCCGTCAAACCATTTTTGCCCCAGCAAGGCATCTGTGCCCCGGTCGGCGGGCTGACGTACCGTCACCAGCATGAGGCCCGACTCCAGCTCTTCTTTTTCTATCTTCAGCCCGGTTACCAGCGCGAAACTGGGCAGCCAGCGCGGCTCGTGGTCGCACTTGATCTGCAACTGTTCAAATGGTGTGGTTTCAACAAAAACCAGTATGGATTCCCTGGCTGTGAACAGGGGATCGGTAAGCTTGGCATCGCACATATCCAGAAAAAACCGCCCCGGAGCGATTTCCCTGGGTCTGCTACTGGGCAGCATGCCGCATTGGGGCCGTGCCGCCTGCTGCACCGCCGCAAGAACGCCTTTGCGCACTCCGTCCAGAGCCTCCGCCTCGAACCTGTCCATCATACAGATGTAAAATCCCATCTTATCCAGCACGCCGTAGGGTGCGCCGTGGTCTTCTGCCCCAACTACAATGCGGCAGGCTCCCAGGTTGTCTGCCAGCGTGTGCATCTGTTCGCGCAGTTCTGTCAGGCCCGCGCCGTGGGGCAGGCTGAAGCCGTGTCGAATGTCCTCGCTCCAGTCGTACTCTCCCCGCACATACACTGCCACCGTGCTGGCTGCTGTGGGCGCTGCCAGCGCACCAAGCGCATCGTGAAAAACCGCAATCCGCGAGCCGTCGAGTAAACCTTGCATACGCTCTCCGTCAGTTGTGGCAGGGCTTCAAAGCAGTCCGGCCTTTCATACGCATTGCGTGTGCAATATCCATGCGCTCGTGTTTTTTTACTGCTTAATATGCTGATTTTTAATGACTATGCCCGGTGTCTTGCATGATTGAGCGCACACGTGTCCACGCTTCTGTGGAGGTACGTTCCACATGCGTACAGAGTACAGTAGCGAAAAATAATCGGGATTGAGTGCTGCTTTTTTAAAAAGTTAATTAAATTTGAATGTTAATGATATTATGATTTTAGACTTGTAGCGAAATTATGCAAAAGTGTGATTTTATAACATGCTGTAATTACATATATAATTATAATATGTACCAAAATGTCCAAAAAATAAGTGCTTTGTACGCTTGTGTACGCATATGTCAAAGCGGGATAATC